>JBLNDC010000589.1:0-5144 GCA_050261255.1 Bacteroidota bacterium | reverse complement strand
TTTAACGTAGGAGTGTGCCGATGCCGGGAAAAGTATGGAAATTAGTTGAAACTCCGCTGGAGTTAGCGTGTGAACTTGCGAAACAACTGGGAGTATCTCCCCTGTTAGGCCAATTGCTGGTCAACCGAGGGATAACCGATCTTAAGAAAGCAAGCGCTTTTCTCACGCCCGATATTGACCAATTACATGATCCCTTTCTCTTTAAGGAAATGGGACAAGCAGTCGACCGGTTGGAAAAGGCAGTTAAAGACCAGGAACAAGTATTGGTATATGGTGACTATGATGTTGATGGGGTCACCTCGGTGGCTTTATTCATTAGGGTTTTAGGCAAGCTGCTGCCGGGGAAAATCTTCTATTATATCCCCAAACGTTTGGAGGAAGGCTACGGCTTACACCTCTCTTCATTGGAAAGGGCCGCCGGCCGGGGAGTAAAATTGGTGATCACCGTTGACTGCGGTATTACCGCGGTTGAAGAAAGCCGGTACTTAAAGAACAACGGCATCGATTTGATTATTACCGATCACCACGAGCCGCAGGCCGATCTTCCGGAAGCTTGCGCCATTATTGATCCCAAAGTACCAGGCGCAGGGTATCCCTTCAGCCAATTGGCCGGTGTTGGAGTGGCTTTCAAATTATTGCAGGGTTTGGCCTCCCGATTGCCCGACTTGCGGGAACGGCTCTTTAATAATCTGGATCTGGTAGCTTTCGGGACGGTGGCCGATATCGTGCCGCTACTGGAAGAAAACCGGATTATCGTTAAATACGGACTGGATCAGTTACGGAAACAGGAGAATGTCGGAATGCAAGCCCTGATTCAAACCACCGGTTTGGGCGAACGGGAGATTAACGCGGGGCATATCGGTTATCTGTTGGCGCCCCGGATTAACGCCGCCGGACGGATGGGAAACCCCAGTATCGGGGTGAAGTTATTTCTGACTAACGACCCGGTGCAGGCTTTGGATTTGGCAAAGGAATTGGAGAAGGAAAACCAGCACCGGCAGATGACTGAAAATGAGGTCCTACAGGAGGCTCAACTCCAAATTGAAGCGGAGCCGGAACTCCTTCAAGAACATGCTTTAGTTTTGGCAGGCGAGGGATGGCATCTGGGCGTGATTGGTATCGTCGCTTCAAAGTTGGTCGAGATTTATCATAAACCGGTTATTCTAATCGGTTTCGAGGGGGACGAAGGCCGGGGTTCCGGCCGGAGCATCGCCGGATTTAACCTTTTTGAGGCCATTGAGGCATGCGGCCAATACTTAGTGAGGTATGGCGGCCATGAGTTCGCAGCGGGGCTGACGGTAACCAGAGATCAATTCCTCAGTTTTAAAAGGGCATTCTTGAATAAAGCTAAAGTTGATTTAAATCAGGAAGACTTGCTTCCCTGGCTCAAAATCGAGAGCATGGTCGACTTGACCGGGATCAACTTGGAACTGGTTCGGGAATTGAACAAGCTCGCTCCTTGCGGCCCGGCAAACCCCACTCCGATCTTGGGTTGCAAAGCCTTACAATTGGTTGAATACCGCAATGTCGGTGAAAACGGCAAACACTTGAAATTGAAGGTGTCTGCCGCAAACGTAATCAGGGAAGGGATCGGGTTCAATCTGGGCTGCCTTAATCAAGAATTAGCGTCAACCAAAGAAGTGGATCTGGCTTTTTCGTTGGAGGAGAACAATTGGAACGGTTCGGCCCAAGTTCAATTAAATCTTAAAGATATAGTGACTCGCGGATAAGGGTATAGCCCTTGGTGCGCCTATCGTACCGCATTCCGTGTTCCGAGTTCCGGGTCGGGTTTCGGGTTTATAGTCCCAAGTATATCGTTTCCGGGTGAGTCTCGTGGTTTTGACGCGGAACATTAAACGCGGAACTCGAAACGAGACCGCCTTGAATTATATTCAGTTTTAGGAAGGTTTTAGATGACCATTGAAGACCTGCTCCAAAAATTAGGCGAAGCAAAATCCGAAACCGATTTGGCCAAGATCAGATCGGCTTATGAATTTGCGTCCCAAGCGCATCAAGGCCAAAAACGGGAATCAGGCGAGGAATACATTCAACATCCTTTGGAAGTAGCCGCAATCGTCCATGAATTGGGCATGGATACGACCTCGATCATCGCGGCTTTACTGCATGATGTGGTTGAAGACACTCCGATTGAAGGAGAGGAAATTACCAAGAAGTTTGGTTCGGAAGTAGCTTTGCTGGTTGATGGCGTGACCAAATTGAGCCGGCTTGCCTTTCAAAATAAGCAAGAACAACAAATGGAAAATCTACGGAAGATGTTTCTGGCGATGACCCAGGATTTGAGGGTAATCATCATCAAACTCGCCGACCGGCTTCATAATATGCGGACCTTAAAACATCTGCCCTTGGAAAAACAGAAAAATATCGCCCGGGAAACCTTGGAGATTTATGCGCCGTTAACCCATAGGTTGGGGATGTGGAAGATCAAATGGGAGTTGGAAGATCTCTCACTCCGCTACTTGGACCCGGAAGCCTATTATGACTTGGTCAATAAGGTCGCCAAGAAACGGCAGGAACGGGAGGGCTATATCGCCGAGGTCAAAAAGACTCTGGAACGGGCTTTGACGGAAATGGAGATCAAGGCCGAAGTGCAAGGCCGGCCCAAACATTTTTACAGTATCTTTGAAAAGATGCAGGAACAAGGGAAGGACTTTAATGAGATCTATGATTTGATGGGTTTGAGGGTGATCGTTTCCACAGTCCAAGACTGTTACGAAGTATTAGGAATTGTGCATACTCTTTGGAAGCCGATCCCGGGACGTTTTAAAGACTATGTGGCGATGCCCAAATCAAATATGTATCAATCTTTGCATACCACCTTAATCGGGCCGAACGGGGAGCCTTTGGAGATTCAGATCCGGACTTGGGAAATGCACCGTACGGCGGAGTTTGGTATCGCCGCCCACTGGATCTATAAAGGCGGGCCGGATGATAAGGAACTAAGGGACAAAATCGCCTGGCTGCGCCATCTCATCGAATGGCAGGGTGAGATGCGGGATTCCGAAGAGTTTATGGAAACTCTCCGGATCGGATTATTCATGGATGAGGTCTTTGTCTTTACTCCCCAGGGGGACGTTAAAAATCTACCGGCGGGCTCGACTCCGGTGGACTTTGCCTATAGCATTCATACCACTTTAGGCCATCAGTGCATTGGCGCCAAGGTAAACGGCAGGCTGGTGCCCCTCGATTACCAATTAAAAAACGGCGATATCGTTCAAATCTTAAGCTCCAAAGGCTCAACCGGGCCCAGCCGGGACTGGTTGCAATTCGTTAAAACCTCCAAGTCTAAAAATAGGATTCGGCAATGGCTCCGGGAACAAAACCGGGAAGAGAATATTCAAATCGGCCGGGAGCTTTTGGAGAGAGAAATAAAAAAACAAGGCGTTGATTTTCAAGAAAGCGCCCGAGTGGAACAGCTGAACGAAGCCTCCAAAAAACTCGGGTTTATGAATCTGGATGATTTATTGGCGGCGATCGGGGATTTGAAAGTTACCCCAAGTCAGGTTTTAAGTAAATTGGGAGTGGAGAAGGAAACCGCCAAGCCGGCAATCCCCGAAACCGACGAAAAAAGGAGGTCCCGCCGGCCCGGGCAGGGCATTAGGGTCAAGGGAGTCGAAAACCTGTTGGTCCGGTTCTCGAAATGCTGCAATCCGGTCCCCGGCGATCCGATTATCGGCTTTATAACCAGGGGTAAAGGCGTCTCCATCCACCGGATGGACTGCCCGAACATTTTAACGGAGGAGAAAGAAAGAATAATCGAGGTAGAATGGGACCGGGCTTCCCAAGGTACCTATCAGGTAGATATCGAAATTGAGGCTAATGACCGGGTCAATTTATTGACCGATGTCTTGAACGCCATCTCGGAATTGAAATTATACTTGAACGCGGCCAAGGCCCGTTCCAAAAAGGGAGCGGCTTATATCAACCTGACTCTGGAAATCACCGACTCGGATCAGATTCAGTCCATCTTTAAACGGGTCGGACAGGTTGATGGAGTCCAACGGGTTTATCGGGTCAGTCGTTTGGTGCGTTAAAATTTAGATCGAGAAAAGGAATTTTTTGCCGATAATAATCTTGGGGGTTTTGCTCACAAGACCAGTTAAGCAAGGTGAAGCCGGAATCATGCGAGCTGTAATCCAGAGGGTCCTACGGGGCAAGGTTAGTGTGGGCAATGAAGCGATTGGGGAAATCGGCCCGGGATTGGTAGTGCTGCTCGGAGTCGGGGATGGGGACAGCGAGGCCGACGCCGAATACCTGGCTGAAAAGACCGCCAATTTACGCATCTTTGCCGATGCTGAAGGCAAATTAAACCGTTCGATACGGGACTTACACTTGCCGGCGCTGGTAGTATCCCAGTTTACCTTATATGGGGATTGCCGTAAAGGGAGGCGTCCCAGTTTCGGTCAAGCCGCTCCCCCCGAAATCGGCGCCAGGCTTTACGAAACATTTTGTGCGGCAATGGAGAAATATGATATCCAGGTGGCCCAAGGGCGTTTCCGAAGCCATATGATTGTCGAGATCGTTAACGACGGCCCGGTTACGATCCTGCTCGATAGTAAACGCTCGTTTTAAGAAGCTTAAAAGTCTTAAGTCCAAAGTCCGCAGTCACATTCCTGTAATAATTAGTTATGAAGTTGTTCTTGACAACTTTTTCCTTTGTTTGCGTAGTCATCCGGTGAGATTAATGTTGGCTGATAACTGATCACTGATTTCCGGTTAGGGGTGAGTAAGATCAGACTGTTGGCGGTTGATAATCTTAAGAATGGCATGCGGATTGCCAAGAATGTGTATTGGAGCGATGGTAATGTTTTATTGGCCAAAGGCGTCAGTCTGCATCACGGCTTCATCGAAAAGTTGAAAGATTTCGGCATTACGTCAGTATATATAATTGATGAGCTGGTAGGCAAGATCGATGTTGATGAGCTGGTTACGGAGCAAACTAGGACCGAGGCCACCAAGATCGTCAAAGAAACGATGCAAAATGTTAAAAACGCGCGGACTCCCGAGGGCGAGAAAGTAATTAAGATTGTCGACAGTATCACCGAGGAATTGATTCATAACCCGAACATTATCGTAAATCTAGTGGAAGTGAGAGCGATGAACGATTATACTTTCGCTCATTGTCT
>JBLNDC010000588.1:0-2613 GCA_050261255.1 Bacteroidota bacterium | reverse complement strand
TTCGCGGCGCCACTTTTTATCATTATCAATTATTCCTTTAAAACAACGAAAGAACTGTATCTAAGCAATCCATTAGTTTTGCCGGAAAGCTTTTATATCCAGAATTATATCAGGGCATTTGAAAAACTGAATTTCGGCCTGACGTTTTTGAATACTTTCTTTTATACGGTTGTCTCCGTGGCTATCCTGGCAATACTGTGCGGAGCGGCAGCCTGGGCAATTGCCCGGTGTAAGCATGGATTTTTCAGATTAAGTTATATCTATCTTTTGTTAGGCATCTTCATTCCTTATCAGTCGCTGTTTCTCCCCATCTATATCATTGGATTCAAAACGGGACTTATCAATACCCGGATCGGGATCATTCTGATGTATGTCGCCACCGGAATGTCTTTTGGAGTGTTTCTGATGACAAGTTTTATGACAACGGTTCCGGTGGAATTGGAGGAAGCGGCCAAGATTGACGGTTGTTCGGTTTATAAAACGTATTTCTGCATTGTATTGCCGCTTTTAAAACCGGCCATCGCCACTCTGACGATATTGCAGGCTTTCCAAATATGGAACGAGTTTCTCATGGCCAGCCTTTATATCAACAGAAACGAATTGAGGACTTTGACAATGGCGATGCAGTTGTTGTTTTCGCGGGAAGTAAGCGATTATACCACGGCGTTTGCCGCGATTATCGTATCTTCATTGCCGGTAACGATCCTGTTTATCTCGCTGCAGAAGTACTTCATCAAGGGGATGACGGTTGGAGCGGTAAAAGGTTAGTTCAAAGTTTTTGCTGTAGTTTTAGAGAGAGGGGAAAATTTCATGCTTAAAATTGCTTTCATCGGCGCCGGCAGTGTTGTTTTCGCCAAGAATCTGATCCACGATATTCTCTCCTTCCCGGAATTATCCGGTTGCACGATAGCGCTGATGGATATTGATCCGGAACGGTTGGACCGCACGGTGAAACTGGCTCAGAGAATGATCGCCCAGGAAAACTTGGCGGCCACCATCGAGCCGACCCTGGACCGGCGGCAGGCGTTACGTAACGCCGATTTTGTCCTGACCATGTTCCAGGTGGGCGGTTTGGACGCCTACAAAATCGATCAGGAAATTCCGGCGAAGTTTGGGATAGATCAGGCGGTCGGGGATACGCTGGGACCAGGCGGTGTTTTCCGGGGACTCCGGACGTTGCCGGTATTGCGGGAACTCTGCCGGGAGATGGAGGAGCTCTGTCCGGACGCCCTATTACTGAACTATGTCAACCCGATGAGTATCAACACCTGGTTTTTATATGAAAGCGGCACAGTTGCCAATGTCGGGCTTTGCCACAGCGTCCAAGGCACCTCGGAGGATATCGCCAGATATATCGGGGCGCCATACCAGGAAGTATGGTTCAAATGCGCCGGAATTAACCATATGAGCTGGTTTATCGAGTATCAATGGAATGGCCGGGACGCCTACCCGCTGTTAAAGGAGAAATACCATGACCCCGAGATTTATAACCAGGACGCCGTTAAATTTGAGTTTTTGAAGCACTTCGGTTATTTTGTCACGGAGTCTAGTTATCATATGTCGGAGTACGTGCCCTATTTCCGGAAACGGCCGGAGTGGGTCCGAAAAATCAGGGGAATCAATTCCTGGCTCAAGGAAGACGAGGGAAATTATTATATTCATTGCCTTAACCGGCAGGAACAGGAGTTTCAAAAGATCAGCCGCCAATTATCCGGAGAAGAGCCCTTGGAGATTAAACGCACCCATGAATACGGCGCCTACATCATCCATTCGCTGGAAACCGGTATTCCCCGGAGCATTAACGGCAATGTAAAAAATACCGGACTGATTACCAATCTCCCCTACGGATGCTGCGTCGAGGTACCGATATTAATTGATAAAAACGGTTTGACCCCTTGTTACATCGGCGAGCTACCCATCCAATTGGCCGCTTTGAACCGGACGAATATCAACGTCCAGGAATTGACGGTCAGAGCCGCCTTGACCGGAGAGAAGGATGCGGTCTACCAGGCGGTTAAAATGGATCCGCTTACTTCCGCCCTGCTGACGATGGATGAAATCGACAATATGGTAACCGTGATGTTTGCGGCGGAAGCGGCTTACTTGCCGCAATTTAAATTTAAATGAAAGATGTAACTGAAGATAAGTCATTTTGAATCTCAGGCAACAGTGTTGAAAGCCGTCCTTTGGTTTCTTGGGAGCAGATCAAAAATTACTTTTCACTTTTTTCTGAAATGCTCGTGATCTAATTTATAGGGTCGGTAAAAAGGCGGGAACGACCGGCACTTCAATCAAAGCAGGGGGACTTTGGGAGATATTCCGAAGTTCCTCTTCATTTGTCAGGTCTGTCAGTTGAAAACCTTTTATCCGGAAGGCTTCCGCTAATTTCAGCAAATCCGGCGGCACTAGATCCGTGCCAAAAGGCTGGACCTTCCCGGGCCATCTTTTAAATCTCCAATCCACAACAGAGGTTTTAATCTAGGGCGTCTTTTTCAGCAGACCCTAATCTAATTACGTTTTTCTTCCGATAATTAATAAAAGGAAGAAAGGAGGTGACATTATTGCCAAATTTACCTGTAAATTCGGCGTTTATAATCCCGAACACCCAACTTC
>JBLNDC010000587.1:0-2820 GCA_050261255.1 Bacteroidota bacterium | reverse complement strand
CCCCTCCGTTTTAATGTATTGTTGTAGTGGACCGATGTAAGGCTGCGACGAAATGGATGGAACTTTCGATTCTTTTGGTTCTCCGTAAATCCCTCCTTTTTGAATGGGGTAAGTGATGAATTCTAAAAAAGGAAATAATTCCTGAGAAAAATATACCTCGTTAACCAGTCGTTGTAAATTAACAATTTTTTAACAGATTAACGTTTTCGAGCATTAATTATAAGTATTGAATGGTTTGGCAACGGATTACAAGCCGATTCTAGGTGTGATCAAGTTGAAAAAAATCACCAGAGATTCCAAATTTAATTTGGAGCCTCTGGTGATTAAGAAACAAGCATTGGCAGCGACTGTCTCACATCAAACCTTCTCCCGGTACTGCCCCGGAGTAATTCCTTCATATTTTTTAAAGGTCCGCATAAAGGTCTGGATCGTATTAAAGCCGACCTTAAAACCGATTTCTCGCACGGGAAGGCGGGTGCTTTTTAATAGTTGCTTGGCCTTTTCAATCCTACTCCAGTTCAAATAATCGAGATAGTTTCTGCCAACATGCTCTTTGAATAATTTACCGACATAAGCGGTGCTGAAGCCGATCCATTCGGCCAGATCGTTAATGGAAATGTCCCGGCTCAGGTTATTATTAATGTATTCCAGCATTTTTTCGATATTATGATGGCTTTTTTTGGAATGGACCCTTTCAATGCAATTAACCACTTTATGACAGATCTCGGAAAACCAGTTTTTAATCTCGGGAATAGTTTCATTGGGCTCGAACTCATCATAAAGATTGTAACCGGGTCCAAAGACTTCGTCCACAGTCAGTCCCATATTGATAATTAGTTCAATGATTGAGCTGATAAGTCTGGTAAACATTTGTTGCACATATTTAATAGACGTGATTCGGTTCTCCGAGATTTCTAAAAATAATTCCTCGATCAGCAGATCAACTTCTTGCCTCTGACCTACCTTGAGATGATTGAAGAGTAATCTCTCTTTTTCGGAGTCATAATAGTACAATTCTTCGGGTTGCGCTTCGATCTCGTCAATATCGATAATTTCATTTGCACCCTGATACAATTTATAAAGTAACGCTTCCACCGCTTCCTGATACGATAAGTTGACATCAGTGATGTTTTTATAAATGCGGCCCATGCCTAAGGTGACTGTAAAAGGAAACTCCTTCGCAATCTCGTCCTTGATCTCCACTGCTATTTTTAAGGAGTTTTCTTTGGCTTGAATCAAATTGATATTGGCGTTAAAATTAATTATGGCAGCGATTTTATCAGATTCCAGCTCCACACAAACACCTTTCTCCCTGCGGCAGATTATACTTTCAACCAGCGTAAGCAGTCGGTGGATGTACAGATTCCGCTCCTTCTCATTGCAATTGTCGCGAAATTTACCATAGCCGTCTATTTGCATGGCAACCACCATAAAATTTGCGGGGGCAAAATTAATACCCAAAAACTCTAATCTTTCATAGATCTCTTGTTTATTATCAATTCGGCCCATAATCAGATTGATGAAAAGCTTCTCTTTGATCAGCGGTTGAATATTCATCAAAATCTTTTCCATGCTTTTATTGCGATCAATTACTCTATTATAAGCGTTCCCGATAAATTCATATTCATTTTGAACCGCTGCAGCCGCTGTCGTTGAATTGGACATTGTTGAAGAGGCTTGGACTATATCTACCAGTTTTTGGACGGGACGATAAATTCCTTTTGAAACTAAGAAGGCAAATAGCAGTGCCAATAAAACATACACCAGGGTTATCATAGTAATGATTAGCGATACCCCCCTGGAATCGCGCCGCCAATCGCTAACCGGAATACTAAACAGGTATTTCCATTGATTGTAGGGAGAGGTTAAATAACTTACCAGTGTTTGCTCTCCGCGGATCTTTTCCACAAAGTATCCTTGGTCGCCCCTTAGGATAGTACCAATGCCGGAGACACCACTTAGCTTGCGGTTTAACATGCTTTTATCATGGTGTGACAGGATAACTCCATGCTTGTCCAGTACATAGAATTTACCTTTGGCTCCGATGTCCCTTCCGGCAATCGCCTGATATAGTTTATTCTCGTCAATATTGATTATGACCGCCCCTAATTTACTGGAAGAACCGAGGGGCAGATTTTTGATGATGGTAAAATAATATTTTGTCTTACCCGGGGCTTCGACCGTTCTGCGCGGCCCGATTTCTCCGGTGCCGGAGGGAGTATTGTTATAGACCTCTAGCCATTCCCGGTCTTTGCTCTCTTCCAATTGGAAGGAGTCGCCGCTGGAACGTAAAACCGTATTGTTAAATGCGGAAAAAATATAGACGGAGGATATATAATCATAGCTAAGGGAGATATTCTTTAGGTTATTGATAATCAAGGAATTTCTGGTAGTAAACTTAAGATCCGGGTTTATGATATAACTTACAATACTCCTTTCTTTTCCTAGCTGTATCGCGGTTTGTTCGATTTGCTTCAAGATTAGATCAACGGTTTTGCTGGTTTTGCCCAACATATTCATATTGGTGTGATAGACTTGTTTTTCAATTGTAGAGATTGACTTCTGATGGATGATGATATTAGCGATCAAAACTGGAATGGTTGAAAAAACAATTAGGATTGTAAAAGTCCGATAAAAAACACTACTAAATTTATGGTTTAACCAGGATGGTTTTCTCATGATTTCACGCTCTTTCCTGATAAATCACAACTTAAGTTAGGAACGATTAAATTATAACACGATTCCTTTGCTAAAATCTCAAACAGTTTTTTCGGTTCAAAAATAGGATCTATTTTTAATGAAAACTTTAGTTATTACCGC
>JBLNDC010000586.1:0-3133 GCA_050261255.1 Bacteroidota bacterium | reverse complement strand
ACCATTAATGGTTTTTTTCAACTGCGTTTACTTTTTTTTCGACTGTTTTTAAATCAGTGTCCCAAACTGTTACCGTGGCCGTAAAATAACCATAACTTACATAGTCGGCGTCTACTTCTTGCAAAGCTTCGTCCGCGTCGGTACTTTTAGCCAACGCATCATTATTAACCATGGCGCTCTGAGAACCAGTGATAATTTCTTTCACCATTTGGAAAGCGCCCTGGCGATTGGCATACCAATTTTTGCGATATTGGCGCAATTCCTTTTGAGCGTCGATTTTATCAAGCGGTATGTATCGCGACACCCAGCGATACTCGAAGTTTAGCCAATTTAAATTATCAAGTAGCCCCGGTATGCTGGTCCCTGGAAATCCTAATATTGATATAGTCCGCAAATGATACTTGCCGAGTTTTGGCTCTAAGCCTCCAAACAACGGAGTATCGGCTAAAATTGCATCTAGATACATCGGTATTTCCGGTGCTTTCACGGGATGATGTTTCGGAGACACACAACTATGTAAGTAGGTAAGAGTCTCTTCATCGTCAAGTTCCTCGGCTTCCACCATTAATTCCTTAAACAAACTGAAAACACGCTCAACTTCTGTGGAAAAATATTTCAAATGAGAACGGTAACTTTCTTGATTGCGTTTTTCGCTGCGCTCAATTACATACTTTTCTAACAATGCCACTTTATCCTGGGGCGGTAAATATAGAAGGGTGAAATAGTAGTTGTTTTCATAGTGATGCCCTTCAGAAAAGAAGATCTTTCGTTCCACATCAATCATGAGTGAAATTGAATCCGGGAATTTACTTTCCGGATATTCCTGGCTTTGAATGCGTTGCGCTTCCGCGAAGATAACCCAGCCGCCATTAAGCCGTTTTAAAACATTGTTAAGCCGGCTGACCGTGACCACTATCTCGGTTTTACTCGCGCTGGCCAGATCCGGCCCTCGGAAGCGAAACGTCTTTTGAAAAGAACCGTCTTTATTCAAAATGATTCCCGGTGCGACCAATACTGCCCATGGCAATAAATCCGTCAGGCGGTCTGGTTTGGTCCTGTATTCAGCCAGATTAAACATCCTTTTACTCCTCGCTTTTACGTAGAATAGTATGATTTAAGCTTCATGTGTCGCCTGAGACAATCGAAAAATTGCGGATCTTTTTTGGTGGCAATTACAGCTAAGATGTGAGTAACGATACAAATAGGAATTACATACCAGGATTGCGCCCCAAGCCCTAATGCCGCTCCTATGGAGCCATTCATAATAGCGATTGTTCGCGGGACTCCTCCTAACAAAATCTGTTCCGTCAATGAACGATGGATCGGTATCTCGTAACCCTCTACTTTTTCTTCAGCCATTTAAAGCCTCCACAGCATTAAAACCCAATGCCGCCGGAAAATCCAAGGAACGGAAGCAGGAAAGAACCGGCTGTAAACGCTAACGAAAGCGCTATGCAAATTCCAAAGAAATTTTTAAGCATTTCGCCGTGTTCACTTTTTGCATATCCAATACTGGTTAAAACAATCATACATATGCCTATACCCTTGGCAACAGGTCCTTGGATAGACGTGGTAATTTTATCAATCGGACCTTCCCAGGGCATTCCCGATCCGGAAGCGAACACCAATGAAGATAAAGCAAAAACTAAGATCCCGGCAGTTAAAATTGTCAACAACGCTTTCGATGTTTTTTTCATTTCAATCGTCTCCTTTTCAAATTTAAATTGGCAAATCGGTTGAATTTATTTAGTCTCCATCCCCCCTTATTCAATTGACTTTATGATATACTCATCATGTTTAAATCCTTCAACAGCGACCACTTCCTGAATTAATCTGTTCTTTTGATATCTGGTAATAAACACCACAATATTCACTGCTTCGGCGATCAACTCTCGTTGAGGATTAGGAATTGCTTCTTGGATTAGTTGTTCAAGGCGTATTAACCCGCCCCGGGCGCTGTTGGCGTGTACGGTGGCGCAGCCTCCCGGATGCCCGGTGTTCCATGCTTTTAATAACGTTAATGCCTCCGGCCCCCGCACTTCACCGACCACGATCCGGTCCGGGCGCAACCTCATGGTGGCAAATAAAAGGTCGTTCATGGAAACATGCTTACGGGATCTTAAAAAAACCGTATCCGGCGCCGTACATTGAAGTTCTCGAGTGTCCTCGATAATAATGATCCGATCTTGAGTTTTGGCGATCTCATTTAAAACCGCATTTCCAAATGTTGTTTTTCCCGACCCGGTACCGCCGACGATGAGGATATTTTTTTTCTCGTGTATGGCCCCAATGACAATATCTTTTTGTCTTTCGGTCATAATGCCGTCAGTGACATATTGCTCCAGCGAAAATACTTTTAAAGCCCTTTTGCGAATGGTTATAGTCGGGGCTTTGACTACCGGCGGTAAAAGCCCCTGAAACCTATTTCCGGACCCGGGGAACTCCGCCGAAAGCATCGGGTTTTCATAGTTACAAACAGCCCCCGTCGAGCTGGCAACGATGTATATAATCCGTTCCGCCTCCGCGGCGCTGATTTTGCAACCTGTATATGAGCGGCCTTCCCCAAGTTTATCAATCCACAGACACCCATCTGGGTTCAGCATTACCTCAACGACAAGCGGATCTTCCAAATAGCGGGCAATCTCCGATCCAAGAGCAGTCGATAGCATTTCTATAAGGCGATCTTCACTGCGCTCCGGCGATTTTAAAACAGTGACTTTATCCATCGCTTTTACCTGCCATTTTGATAGCTTTCGAGAATAAGGTCGCGATCTACGAAAATATTAAACTTAGTGCCAGGTGTAATCTCAATAGTCGGCTGAATATTAAGATTTTTTTCAAAAACTTTCGATCCGGCTTCAGCCAGACTGGTGGCCGCGCCGGAGGCCGCCAATTGTTCATAAGATTCAGTTGTATCATTATCACCGGCGCTCAGCATTTTAGACCCCGCGCCAAATAGGCTAGTAACCAAAGCGCCGGCGATAATTTTATCCCAATGATTATTGACTTTATCTTTCAGGCCGGCATATCCACCGTTATCGATCCCGGCCATGCCCTCAAGCGCCAACGATTTGCCGTTCGGCAAAATTAACCGGGACCAACTGACTAGAAGACGGTTTTGCGCATAGGCAAT
>JBLNDC010000585.1:0-4329 GCA_050261255.1 Bacteroidota bacterium | reverse complement strand
ACAAGCCTCCGAAGTCGGTAAATCTATCTTTTTCATGCTGGAATCCAATCCCGGTCCCGGACTGGGCATTTTGGTGGCTTACGCGTTATTTTCAAAAGGTATGGCCAAGCAATCCGCTCCCGGTGCGATCATTATTCACTTCTTAGGCGGTATTCATGAAATTTACTTTCCGTATATCCTGATGAACCCGATCCTGTTAATCGCGGTAATTTTAGGAGGAATGTCCGGAGTATTCACTTTTGGGCTGCTTGGAGCCGGGCTGATTGCCCCTCCGGCACCGGGAAGTATCTTTGCCTATATTGTCATGTCGCCAAGGGGCGGAATGCTCCCCGTGATGACCGGGGTATTGGTATCGGCGATTGTTTCATTTTTAGTCGCGTCGGTGTTTATCAAGCGATCCAAGGAGTTCTCCGGTCAGGAGCTAAGCGACGCTCAAGCGGCAATTAAAGATATGAAACTTGCCAGCAAGGGGTTGAATGGCAAAACAACGGTTAAAAAGATCGTCGTCGCCTGTGATGCGGGAATGGGTTCGAGCGCTATGAGCGCTTCGGTACTCCGCAACAAGCTGAATAAGGCGGGGCTGAAAATTGAAGTGACCAATTGCGCCATTGAGGATATTCCATCCGATGCCGACATTGTGATTACTCATGAAAGTTTGAGTGATCGGGCAAGGAGTGTGGCGCCTCTAGTAGAGCATATCTCGATCAAGAATTTTGTAAACTGTCCGGAATACGACGAATTGGTAAAAAGGCTGGCTTAAAGATAGTAACCCATAAAACATGGAACACAGGTTAAGGGCCTATTCAGACCTAACCCCCGGCCCCTTCCCGCACGGGAAGGGGTATCGGGGTTAGCGGTTTAGTCAAAAAACATTTGAGCTCCTTAACACAAGGTTGCCTTCCCGATTCGGGAAGAGGTCGCATCCTTCGGATGCGCGAGTTAGGTCTTGCTTCATAGGAGGGTATATGCAGGAAGTTACAATTCAATTAAGGGTCAAACATATTTTGCAGCGAATCTGTAGCGAAAGCGATTATATCACGGTTACCGAAGTTGCCAGAGGCCTTGGAATCAGTAGCAGGACGGTACTCCGGGAATTGCCCGCCGTTGAGGATTGGTTGGCTAAAAAGGGTTGCCAATTAGAGAAAAAGGCCGGTGTAGGCATTAAGGTTAACGGAAGCCGTGAAGATCGCCGTCAAATCATGGAGCTCCTGGGAGAAGAGAAGGAAGAAAGGATCTATACTCCCAAGGAAAGACAAACCATTATCTGCAGTGAGTTGTTGCAAAATCAGGATCCGGTTAAAATATATACCTTCACCAGAATACTCAATATCACCGAAGGAACGGTCTGTAACGACTTGGACAAAGTTGAGGAATGGCTGAACCGACATTCCCTCACATTAGTGAGAAAACAAGGTCTGGGAGTTTACATCGCGGGTGAAGAAGCTGATATCCGTAAGGCGATGATCAGTTTTATCTATGAAAATATGAATGAAAATTGCTTATTGGGTTTACTTGGGGAAAATATTACCCAACAACCGGTACCGGTTAGTAATACCGAGTTAATTGCCAGAAACCGGCTGTTAAACCTGTTAAACAACGATACCCTTCACCAACTGGAAGAATTGGTTCGCAGAATGGAAGAGGATATCGGCCAAAAACTGGCCGATAGCGCTTATGTCGGATTGATAGTGCATTTGGCGATTGCAATTCAGAGAATCATAAAGAATGAGGACATTGTCATGAATCCCCGGTTTATGGAGGAGCTGAAGCGGGGCAAGGAATATGCGGCTGCAGCCAAGTTGGCTTTGGGAATGGGACGTTTATTTGGGATCAGGATTCCGGAAGATGAAATCGGTTATATTGCAATGCACATCAAAGGGACAAAAAATGGAGTTATTACCGGGGATGCCGGCCATGCCATGCATACCGGGCATAACGTTATCGAAGATGAGGATCTCGTTAAACTCGCCAATGAAATCATCACGGTCGCCGAAGCGGAGACCGGAAAATTCCTGTCCCAAAATGAAAACTTATTAACTGGACTGGTCAATCATCTGGGACCGGCCCTGAGCAGATTGCGGATGAATTTGGAAATCCGAAATCCGCTCTATGAGGATATCAGAATTCATTATCCGCAACTGCTGGCACTGGCAGGCAAATGTGTGGCGGGTGTGGAGCAACAAGTTGGTATGAAAATACCGGAACCGGAAATTGGATATATTGCAATGCATCTGGGGGCGGCCATTGAGAAAAATGAGGTACCATCGAAGCGTATCTTTCGGGCCGTAATCGCGTGCGCCACAGGCATTGGTACCTCCCGGTTGCTCGCAACCAAAATTGAGAATGAATTTGAAAACATTCATATCATTAGGGTTACTTCGGTCTTGGATATTGAAGAGAGCTGGCTTCGAGAGCAGGGAATCGAATTCATTATTGCAACGGTCGGTATCGAGAAATGTGGGGTGCCGGTGGTGATTGTGAACCCGCTTTTGCTTGAAGCCGACAAGTTAATCATCACCCGACTGCTCGAACAGTTAAAAACGACTGATACGGTTCAATCTCAATTTAGAAAGAAAACGTTGAACCTTAAAGATAAAATGCGGGAGTTGAATTATTACGGCCAGGCGGTCACGGAAGTTTTAGATCATTTTTTCGTGAAAGAGAATTCCAAAGCTGAGAATATTGATGCTTTAATCAGTGAAGTCAGTAGAGATCTTCCACTATCAGCCGCCAACCGGGGAAAGCTGGAAGCAGCGCTTAAGGAGAGAGAAGCCAAAGGTGGTACATACATTGCCGAACGTGGAATTTTATTGTTGCATTGCCGGACGGAAGCGGTCGATCAACTCTATTTTGGAGTGATAAAGCTTGGTAAGGATGTTTTATCGACTAACCTAAAAGAGGTGAAAGCGGGCGCGCGCATTGGCATTGTCATCGTGGCACCGGAAAACTGTAACAAATATCTGCTTGAAGCGGTAAGTTTCGTAAACGGAATGATAATTGATAAACCGGAGTTGATCAGTACCTTGACCAATGGGGTTTCGGAAGATGCGTTGGATGAGTTGAGCAATATTTTGGATCAATTTTACAAACTCAAGCACCACAAGTATTTTTTAGATTAAAATTTCCTATTAATCATCAACAAGAGTTACAAGGGGTAAAAAATGATTATTACCATTACTCTAAACCCGGCGGTGGATAAAACGGTGGAAATCGCCGATTTTCAGGTTGGAACAGTTAACCGGGTGTCGGCGGTGCGATATGATGCCGGTGGCAAAGGCATCAATGTTTCAAAGGTTATCCAAAGCTTGGGCGGAAATAGCAAAGCCGTAGGAATTCTAGGTGGAAACTCCGGGAATTTTATTAAAGAATTTTTGGAACATAATGGGATCGAAAATGATTTTCTTTTTATTAAAGGAGAGACACGCACCAATTTAAAGATCGTGGATTATATCAAGAAAACCAACACGGATATCAACGAACCGGGTCCGGAGGTTTCCCATGAAGATATGGCAATTTTAAAACAACGGGTTATCAATAATCTGGCTCAAAAATCTGTGGTCGTTTTCTCAGGCAGCGTCCCGGTAAATGTCGATAAAGGTATCTATGGTCGGTGGTTTTCTGCGGCACAGCAGCAGGGAGCCATCACGGTTTTGGATGCGGATGGTGAATTGTTGAGACACGGCATCGCGGCGGGGCCATTTCTGGTTAAACCGAATATCCACGAGTTGGAAAGCTTCTTTGGGACCGAGATTGGCGATGTCGGTGAAGCGGAAAGGCTGGCTCGAAGTCTGATCCACGATTACGGTATTGAGCAGGTTGTAGTTTCTTTGGGAGAAAAAGGAGCCATTTTTTTAAATGAGCAATGTTCGGTGCTGGCGCACGGGATCAATGTGGAAGTCAAGAGTACTGTGGGGGCGGGAGATTCCATGGTAGCCGCGCTGGCCTATTCCCTGGAGCAGGGATATGACTTTGAACAGGCAATCCGGCTGGCAGTGGCGGCCGGTACCGCCAATGTAATGACATCGGGTTCTCAGGCTGCGGAGTATCGAACCATTATTGAATTGGAAAAACTAGTGACCACGGAATGTATATATACAAATCCAAGCAAAGGGTGGCATAAACAATGAAGACCAGAGCGGTAAGGTTATATGGGAAAAGGGATTTACGGTTGGATGAATTTGAATTGCCCGAGATCCGGGAGGATGAAATATTAGTGCGGGTAGTTTCCGACAGTATCTGTATGTCCAGCTACAAGGCTGCTATATTGGGCTGCGATCACAAAAGGGTTCCCAAGGATATAGCGGTTCATCCGATTATCATCGGGCATGA
>JBLNDC010000584.1:0-3299 GCA_050261255.1 Bacteroidota bacterium | reverse complement strand
ATGTCAATATAATATTGGTTGGATTGTTCTTTGATTATGAGGATATTCTCCGGCATGTCGCCGGTTTCTGTTATTTCAAGGGATTGAATCCGGTTTTCCGGCTGCGTTAAACGGTAGCACCCCAAAATGTTACCGTCATTCTCATGAAGATCCTCGGGGCGGATCGATTCTATTTCCAGCCAGTGAAGATGGTTCGATTCCCCTAAAGCGGGAACCCTCCCGCCGGCAAAGCCGCTTGGCCAACCTTCCTCATCATAGCACCAAGCATCCATTCCTAAATAGTTTCCGGCTTTGACACAAGTGTGGATACAATTAAACCAATCAGGACTTAAGTATTGAGTCTGTAAGCCGCCGCGGGCATGCATAAAATAGCCTCCAATACCCGCCTGATACATGGCCGTGATCTGTTCTTTTAAAATCTCCGGCTCCAATTTATCGTTCCAGGACCAAAAAGGGACCGGCCGGTATTTTTGTGGTGGGTTTTTTAGTTTTAACAATAGTTGATCCAAGAAGTTACCCATTATATTTTTATCATCTTCTTCCGGAGCACTCCATCTAATTTTTATGTTACCTTAAATGGACAATCGAATAAATGTGATGTTATATTCATTAATAAACCTTATCGCTCCCACTTACGGCTATCAGCGATAAATTGCTTGTACCAATAGGCACTGTCTTTCCAAATACGCCTTTGCGATTCAAAATCAACGTGTACAAGGCCATAGCGGTGGCTGTAGCCTGCGCTCCATTCCCAATTATCCAAAAGAGACCATACATAATATCCTCGAATATCCGCCCCTTCTGTTATCGCTTTTTGAAGCCATGACAAAATTCCCTTTAAATATTGAATACGCTGCTGATCGTGAACGCATCCGTCCTCGCGGATTTCTTCCGAACAGTTATAGGTACCGTTTTCGGTTATATAGATAGGGACTCCTATTTCATACTCAGCAATCAATATATGAATAGCATCGTAAATGGCTTTCGGATAGAATTCCAACCCGTTATCCAAATAATTTCCACCTTTGACCTGCTTTTCCTTTCGTATCAGATCCGGTTCACAGCATTCCAAAACCCGGTTATAGCAGTTTAGTCCAAAATAATCCAGCGGTTGGCAAATTTGCTGAAGGTCTCCGGGCAATATCTCCGGCATACAATTATTTTCTTTCATATATGCCAATAGGCTTTGGGAATATTCGCCTTTGAATATGGGACCTAGATAGGATCGGTATGTCTTTTCATTTTCCAGTTCAGCCAATGCAACATCTCCTTGATGGTCCGGTCGCAGAGGATGGTGGTTCCAGATATCTACCACAATGCCCACTTTGGCATTTTTGATATTTTCCTGTCTGAATCTTCGTACACCCTCTCCATGCGCCAACAGTACATGATGATTGGCGGTTCTCCCCTCCCGTTCCAGTTTTCTGCCGGGAGCAAACCATCCTAACGCATAACCTACATAAGTGGCAATCGGCTCGTTAATAGTGCACCAAATAGGAATAATATCACCCAGTTCGCGGAAAAGCAGTGATGCGTATTCCCCATACCAATTTACAATTTCACGATTGCACCAGCCACCCATACGTTCAAGTTCATACGGAAGATCCCAATGATATATGGTGGCATTAGGGACAATATCGTTTTGCAACAGTTCATCTACAAATCTTTTATAGAAATCTAATCCTTTTTGGTTTATCGATCCTTTTCCATCCGGTAATACGCGGGACCAGGAAATGGAGAAACGAAAGCTGTTGACACCTAATTTCTTAGCCATAGCAATGTCCTGACCATAGCGATGGTAGCTGTCACAGCAGATTTCGGGTGTAATTCCACCCTCAATTGCGCCCGGTATTTGCGCAAAAATGTCCCAGATAGACGGGCCGCGGCCATCCTCCGCGGCAGCACCTTCCACTTGAGTGGCACTAGTAGCCACTCCCCACAAAAAATCTTTCGGAAATTCACTCATATTGGCATCCTCATCCTTTGATTGCCCCCGAAGTCATTCCTGAGATGACATGTTTTTGGGCGATGAAATAAACAATGACCACCGGCAAGGCAATCAATACAACATCGGCAAAGACCAGATTCCAATAGGAATTATATTGTCCAAAAAAGAAATAGACCGTCAAAGGCATGGTGAACTTGGTGGGACTGCTTAAAAAATATAAGGCGATGTCGAAATTATTCCAGACCGACAAAAACTGGACAATAAACACGGTAAAAGTTACTGGCTTCACGATTGGGAAAATAACCCGGAAAAATAAAGCCGTAATATTACAACCATCAATGATAGCCGCTTCGTCAATCTCCTGAGGGACTGTGGTAAAAAAACTTTTATATAGCATTGCTGAAAAGGATAATCCAAAAGTAATATAAATTAAAATAACACCGGTAAAGGAAGATTGTAAATGAATTTGCTGCAACACCCAAAATATTGGGACTATTGCCGGGGGAACAATTAGTCCGGCTATCAATAAAAAATTAACCAAATTGGTAAACTTCCCTTTACGCCGTTGCAAAATAAACCCAATCATGGCTGAAAATAAAATAATAAACGCGACGGCTATCAAAGTAATGGTTAAGCTGTTGATGAAAGCTGAAAGGATTTTACCTTCAACAAATACCCGTTGATAGTTTTCGACGATTTGTAGCTTCTTTGGAAAAGTAAGCAACATATCGGCCGCTTCATTCTTGGTTTTAAAGGAATTAATCACAATAAAGTACAACGGGATTAAAACAACCCCGCTTAACAAAATTCCGAACCCTTCAATGAGGAGTTGTTGGATTGATTTGCGTCTCATTATAGTTCAACCTCTTTCTTTGAAGTCCAAGCATAGAGCGGTACCGCCACTAACGATACCAGAATAAATAAGAGTAAGCCGATGGCGGTCGATTGTCCAAAATACCCATAGGCAAATTTCCGGTAGACAAATGAACTAATTACCTCGGAAGCTGTTCCGGGTCCTCCGCCGGTCGTGGCATAAACGATATCAAAGACCCTCAAACCGCCAATCACCGATATTAATAAATTGGTATTAAAAGCGGGACGCAACAGTGGAAAAGTAACATAACGAAAGGTTTGCCATTTGGTAGCGCCATCTATTGCCAAAGCTTCATAATAATCCTTGGATATTGATTGCAATCCCGCTAAGAAGATCAATGCCGCTAAACCCGTCCATTTCCAAACTTCAATCATGCTTACAGAGTAAATGACTAAACCGATATTGCCCAGCCAGTCTTGGGCCAAAAAGTTTAAGCCGCCAGCAGTTAACAGGCGGTTTAGAATTCCGTTGGTGGGA
>JBLNDC010000583.1:0-6597 GCA_050261255.1 Bacteroidota bacterium | reverse complement strand
ATTTATTGGCTAGGTTAGTCAGAGCGGAGTCGGAAGGAGAGCCATATACCGGACAAGTTGCGGTTGCCGCTACCATTTTAAACCGGCTGAAAGATCCGAGGTATCCGAATACGATCCCCGGCATCGTTTATCAGGTAGATAACGGTCGCTATCAGTATAGCCCGGTTTTAGACGGCCGGATTAATCTGCCGCCATCATCCAGCTCTTATAAAGCGGTCCAAGCAGCCCTAACCGGTTGGGACCCGAGCAATGGTGCCAATGGATTTTATAACCCGGCCCGAACCAATAGTCAGTGGGTTCGATCCCATCCGGTGACCGCCAGAATCGGAGATCATGTGTTTTTCAGTTATTAATGGTTTCGCTCATACAAAAGGGGTTATTGCAAAAAGAAACTTTTTTGTCGGTTTTGTCTACCCAGCCCTAAACGGCTGTGCTAGGTATATATAAACTTTCTAAACCCCCTGCGGGGCTGGGTTAAACTTCGAAGTTCTACCCAGCCCCATTAATGGGGCTTGAGAACGATTTTATAAACCAGCTAGGTCCTTTAGGGCTTGGCGGTGATGGGACATTCATTGGTGTTTCTTTTTGGGACAGCCCCCTTTTCATTTGCCTGCTTCTTTTCTCAAAAACAATCCATCCTTCGCCCCCAGGGTTACTACCCTTCCCACCGGCTCTCCATTATTGGTCTTTGGGTCTTGCAAAGGAGTCCCTTGAATCCTTCTCAATTTTCGCCCCGGTAATAATTCCCCCAAGTTAAAAGTAAAATCATGTGCTGCCGGATTGGCCAATACTAAACCATTTTCAAATTCGCGATAAATGGCATCCGGGTATGCATGGGCAGTCATCTCAGAAAGCCAAATCCGTCCGGTTCCTTCCACTTCGAACTCCAAGCCAACCAAGGAATTTTCACAGTTTCGAAAATAAAACCCAGCTTCAAAAGGCCTTTGATTCGCCCAAGTCATGATCGCTTCCCCATCCGGGCTATCGCTTAATTTAACACTGATTAATCTGCCGATCTCCGGCGGGTAATCCGGCAACGGTTCAACCCGAAACTTACAGAAGATTGTCAAATCCGTTCCCCGCGTTCTGATGGTGTTAAGCTTAAAACAGACAGTGTCTCGCTTGATGGTTTGGTCCGGCTCGATCAATAACTCATTCCCTTGTTTGCGGAAGCGGACCCCGTCTCCGGAAAAAGCCTTTAACAACTGAGGGTTAATCATCTTCCCATTCCCTTTCAGCAAATCCGGGCTACTGCGGGCCAACCGCACCGGTGGCCCTATAGGTTTTCCAAGCCATCCTTCTTGATTATCTTTCCCTTTGACCAACTCGTCCCAGACCGGGAAAGCTCCGGACGAATCAGCCGGGGGGAGGTCACTATAGGTTAGAGCGGCATCGCAAAACTGAGCCACCGCGAATACCAGCCGGTTAATATTGGGCGTCACATCTACCCGTTCATCCTTAATCCTAAATTTATGATTAATGTAATTAAAAGCAGGTTTTCTGGAGTTATGCAACCAGAACCAATGGCGATTCAGACCTCCGGACCAATCGTTAATCTCGGGATCAGTCAAATCCGGCCAACCTTCGCTCTCAATCCCATTCAACTGGTGAAAAGCCCGTTGATGCCGGGAACTCATCCCATCAGCCATAATAATCTTTTCCTCGCCCAACTGTTCCCTTAACCGCAGCAGAAAATCGTAGACACCCAGCCCATAACGGTTCACGCCATCACTCAACCCGTTATCACCGAGTCCATCCCCGTTCGTATCGATACTTCTGATTCCCTTGAAACCACTCTTGGGTGTCAGTTCATGAAAGAGAACGTCGAATTCAAGCCCGTCCAAGTTAGAGAGCAAGCCGCCGGGGCGGAAATAATCCGTCAACTCATCCAATAAAATATCGGCGCATGTTTTACCCTGCGGGTCCCGGGGACAATCCAACGAATAATTATATCCCCATAACAAATTGGAGTTTTTACCCCAGGGCCCTTCAGTCTGATGGGCTGCAATCCATGCCTTCCCCGCTTCAAAACTAAGCGGTATAGTCCCATAGCAGCCCCGCTCAACTTGAATAGTTTTAGCTTCCCGGTTAACTGAGACTAACCTTACTTGCTCGGCTCGTTCCCAATCTACCGTTCCATCAGATTTTAGGCCGCAAATCACTAAATCTTCGGTGGAACTGCCGTACCTACCCACGTCTACCTTGAATAAGCTAGGGGTTTGTACTTTAATAATCGTTTCATTCCGGTTTGCCGAAATATCGGATAAATTTTTGCAGCCGTTATAATATAACCAATGCCCCGCAAAAAACCTTTCTCCTTGAAAACGAGGGTCTCTACTCCGGCCGTTCATATGAAGTAAAACCATTTTTTCAGGATGTTCATCTTTAAAGCGTTTAAAGAAAGGCATATTTTTGCTTCGCCCCGGGACTTCCTCCTCTAATAACTTGCCTTCAATTCCACCGAAGGGGTTAAATAATCGATCCCATTCTTGATAAGTGTATTTACCGGAGGCAGCATATCCTTCAGTCTGGCGAAAGATAAAAAACCGCGGATAGCCTTGATCCATAAATTTCAATTCACTTATCTTTCCGGAGGCGGAAAAAACGAGTATCAAGCAAATGGTTCCTATTACCGAAAAACTTAGTAGCTTTCGCATTGGATTTCCCTCCGTGAAACGTCATTTATGAGCTAGGCCAGTAGTTATTCTTTAAGATAATTATACTCCATATTGGTACTCTCGAGTGGAATAAAGAAAATTCTAAGCTACTAAAATACAGTAAATCGGCCCAATCTTGGATAAAGTTGGTTGGTTGCCTGACATCAAACAGGAAAATGACAGATTTTGTAGAATGTCTAAAAATAAAGATGGTTTTTATTTAAATAAATTGAAATAGAATCTGGATATAATTTTTCCATCATAAACCGTGATGGAAAAGAGCAAGTTGTATTATTTATTCCAACTTCTGATTCAAGGAAATTAATCAACAATTCTAGTCCAGCTAAAAAGGGTGATGAACAATGCTCTTAGACAAATCCAGCCCCTGGATGATCGGTATTATTACCGGTTCGGTAGCTATTTTGACCGGCATTATTCTATATGCGTTGGCCGCTTACCGGAAACGCAGATTGGCTATTGAGGAAAGAGCCG
This sequence comes from Bacteroidota bacterium, assembly GCA_050261255.1. Classification (GTDB taxonomy): domain Bacteria; phylum Bacillota; class UBA4882; order UBA8346; family UBA8346; genus JAAYHS01. The sequence goes on along the minus strand of JBLNDC010000583.1, from coordinate 3,448 downwards.
CTCTAATCGAAAAAGCGGATGACCTTTTGGAAAATAATATGTTTAGCGATGCGATAAACATCTATAATACTTTATTGTCTCCGGGTGATCCTCAAACCCTGGCGTTGAAAAATAAGCAACCTAAGATCTATGCCCATTTAAAGCAGAATGTCGGTTATGCTTTTAAAAAATTAGCCGCGGTTCAGGATAAAGAAGAGAATTTACTCAAAGCGATCCGATCCTATGAAGAAGCTTTAGAGATCTACAACCCCAAAAAGTACCCCACCGAATACGCGACAGTCCAGAATGATCTCGGAGCGGCTTACGGGACCTTAGCGGAAATTAAAGATCGAGAAATTAACTTATCAAAGGCGATCCGCGCATTTGAAGAGGCGCGACGCTTTTTTAAAATGAAAAAATATCCTTCGATGTATGCTACTATCCATTATAATTTGGGCGTTTCCTACGAGACTCTCGCTCAATTACAAGAGCTTGATAAAGAAGGCAACTACTTAAAAGCGGTCCAAAACCTAGAGGAAGCCCTTAAGGTTTATAATCCCGAGGAGTATCCAATGGATTTCGCAATGACCCAATATAATTTGGGTAATTGTTTCATTGCGCTTTCGGAATCCCGGGACAAAGAAGAATATCTTAAAAAGACGATCAAAGCCGGTGAAGCCACATTAAATTTTGTCAATGCCGATAATTACCCTTATAGTTTTGCTCTGACTCAAAGCAACTTAGGGTCGGCTTATGCAGCTTTAGCGGTCATTGATAACCCGGAAGAAAATTTAGCCAATGCCACCGCAGCTTTAGAAGAATCGATCTCCATTTTTACAGCGACACGTTATCCCAATGAATACGCTCAGAATCAAAATACTCTCTCCAAAGTTTACCGGCTCTTTTCCGAATTTCAACAAAAGGAAGAGTACCTTGTTAAATCGATCGCAGCCGCTAAAGAGGCTTTACGTGTCTTTACTCTGGAGAAGACCCCGGTTAGTTATGCCTCCGCCCAGTTAAACCAGGGTCTGGCCTATCAATTATTGGCCGAGGTGCGCGACAGGGAAAACAATTTGAGTAACGCAGCCCGCGCTTACGAAGAAGTTTTAAAAATATATTCCAGCAAAAAGCAACCTGAGGATTTCGCCCAGACCCAGCACAATTTGGGCGTAGTTTATCAAGCCTTAGCTAAATTAGTAAAGAGCGAAGATTACTACTACAAGGCCATTGCCAATCTGGAGAACGCCGTTAAATTTTATAACATCGAACAACATCCGATACCATTCGGCCAGATCCAGCACACTTTAGGCGATGCTTATCAAGCGGTCGCCGCTATTGGAGATCCCATCAGAGCCCTCCCTAAGGCCATCCAATCTTTTAGCGAAGCTTTAAGGGTTTTTGATGCTACAACAAATCCCTTTGAATTTGCCCATCTTCAGAAAAAAATCGGCATTGCTTTTAAAGATTTGTCCCGTTCCAGTGAGACAGAGGATAATCTTGTCAAAGCCCAACAAGCTTTTGAAGCCGCATTAACTGTCTTTAACGCTACGGAACATCCGGCGGATTATGCCTCGATTCAGGCAAATTTAGGAGAAACATACTCCTTAAGAGCGGAAACCCTAGATCCTGAGGATAATTACACTCGGGCCATTCAGTCTTTTGAAGAAGCGTTAAAAATCTATTCGATCACTCAATATCCTTCAGAATACGCCGCTACTCAGGCTAACTGTGGAAAAACTTATCGAGGGTTTGCCAATATCAAAAATAAAGAAGAAAATCTATCTAAAGCGATCAAAGCTTTTCAAGAGGCGCTCAAGGTCCAAACTATTGAAAAGTTTCCATATGAATATGCCGCTAATCAAAGAAACTTAGGAGATACCTACTTGTCTTTGGCTGAGGGTAGGGATCAAGAAAGAAGCTTGATGAAAACGGTTGAAGCCTATGGCGAATCTTTAAAAGTGTATAACTTGAACAACCGGCCGCTGGACTTTGCCGCCATCCAGACAAATTTAGGTAATGCTTTATTATCCTTGTCCGAATTCCGTGATCCCGACAATAACCTGGTCAAAGCTTTTAACGCCTTTGAAGAATCTATCAAAGTTTATACAGCCGATAAATACCCGATTGATTATTCTTTGGGATTAAATTACCTAGGGGTTACCTATAAAAACCTGGCTGAACTTCGTAACCGTTCCGGCAATTTAACCAATGCCATTTTGGCGTTTCAAGAAGCTTTACGAAATTTATCATCCAACCATACTCCCGAAGATTATGCAATGGTCCAAAATAATATGGGGACGGCTTACAGCATGTTGTCCGAGGCAGAACGGGAAAACCGGGGAGATAATTTAATGAAGGCAATGCAGGCTTATGAAGAAGCTTTAGCCATCTATACCAGCGAGGATTATCCGAAGTACCACAAAAAAGTAAAAGCCAACCTGGAAAAAGCCAAGCAGATGTTTGATGTATTCGCGAGATCCTAACCTTCAGTCTTCCCAAGCCCCTAACCAGAGATAGCCGTTGGGAGGATCGATTTTAGTAACTAAAAACTTTCGATCATCATATTTGCTAACTAATACATAACCAATATCGAATGGAAATTCACCGCAGAAATATTTGGCGATGACTCTCATTTTAATCCCGTTACCGTCCTGTTCCATAAATTCCAAAGCATCATTAAGATTGGATAGTGATTTATACAATTGTAATTCTTTTTCGCGATTGTTAAATTCATCAGGAAGCATAACCGGTCCAGAATCGAACATTTTCGCCCTCCTTGTCAGTTATTTATATCGGCATTTCCAAATAAAAAGCGCAGCTTTAGAATAAAGCGGCAACTTTATTTAGGGCAATAAAGAAGGATTCATCGAAGATTAAAACAGTTTAAACTGAATATAATTAATTCTAATAAAAAAAGCGCTTCTAAACATTCAGCGCTTTTGGCCTTCCGGGTAAATTAAAATTTCAACCTTGATTGTTCAGGGGATTACTATTTGAGAGATAATCTTTTCTAGAGTTTAATTGGTTGACATGCCTTTCCATATCCTGGGCCATACTCTGGAACATTTGTTTGGCTGCGGGATCCTGGGTAGACTCGGCGAACATTTGATAGTTACCCAATGCGCTTTGAGCAGAAGCAATAGCCTTTTGAAGGTCGCTTTCTACGGTCATTTCTTCTCCTCCTTTCTAATACAGTAGGCATGAATGGGAAATTTATCCCTTTGGCTTAAAGAGTACCGCGACTAAAAATCCAAAGACAATTGCAGCGGTAATACCGGTACTGGTTAATTCGAACATCCCAGTCATTACGCCTAAGACCCCACTTTTTTCAGCTTCCCGGATCGCGCCGCCAGCCAAAGCATTTCCAAAACTTACAATGGGCATACTGGCCCCGGCTCCTGCAAATTGGACCAGTTTGTCATAAATACCGAGCCCTCCTAAGATCCCTCCGGTGATTACCATTCCGGTC
>JBLNDC010000582.1:0-13508 GCA_050261255.1 Bacteroidota bacterium | reverse complement strand
AAATTTCATTATGCGGTAGTTCTATAAAAATATTATGCACTTTTTTACCCCTATTCCAGATTAAGCGATTTCATAATTCCTTTATTACACCCTTTTTAAAATAATCGCCAACGATTTAAAGGGTTATTTTCAAAACATAAGTCCTTTTATAAACTTAAGGAATAGATCCAAAATAAAATAATACACGGTTTAATACCGGCTGTCAAACTATTTTTATAATTCCCGGTCAGCTACATAATCGGCCCAAGCCAATAATAGCTGTTTAGATTCTGATTCTGGCAATGGGGCAAGTTCCTCAATTGCCTGGTTAATGATTTGATCGGCAAGACTCTTAGCGTATTCTACTCCTTTAAATTCTATCAGAATTTGTTTTATTTTTTCAACTTCTCCCTGAGATAAAGATGGATCCCCCAACTTGTTTAAAAGATAATCCCGTTCCTTACTGCCTACCTTTTGATAGGTATGTAAGAGGATGATCGTCCGCTTTCCTTCCCGGATATCGGAGCCGACTGGTTTTCCCAAACGCTTTTCATCGCCGGTGATTCCTAAAATGTCATCTTGGAGTTGGAAAGCGACACCGCATTTACGGGCAAAAGATCCAATCGCTTTAATCATTTTGTTTTCATCGCTAGTCTGATTCAATCCGATTGAAGCTCCGGCTATACCAGCAAACTCATAAAGTACACCGGTTTTTAACTCCAACATCTTTAAGACATCCCTTTCGGTAAGGTCCTTGATTTCCCGTCTTGCGAAAAGAACGTCTAATGCCTCCCCTTCTAGGAGTCCCTTTGATAAATCGGTTAACCTAGCGACCAAATCCAGAACGACCTCTTTTTTGACACCTCTTTTTACCGATTCTTGAAGCAACTGCACTGACCAAGCATGTTGGAGATCCCCGGCCAAGATTGCCATATTCCGGCCATAATCAATGGCTTCACGTTCGGAATACCCTTTTTTAAGGGCTTGAACCCTGGATTCTTCATGGACCGTAGGAAAACCGCGCCTTTTGGCGTCATTATCGATAATATCGTCATGAACCAGCGTCCAGGTATGATAAACTTCCACAGCTGCGGCGGCCGAAAGGGCCCGGCTCTCGTCCCCGCCCACCGCTCCACAAGCAAAAAGGAGGATACCAGGACGTAGCCGTTTGGCCGGACGGTTCAAATACGAGTAAACAGCCTCCCGCAACTCTTCCGGGTTAAAACTTCGGTAGTATTCTTCCCGGTTTATAAGTTCGACCACTTTGGCTTCGCGTTCCTTTAATGCTTGAATGAATTGTGCTCGATTTACCGTCAAATTTAATTCTCCCTTTATTAGTTATGCTTTTCTTTTAAGTATGTTAAGATTATCGTTTCGTGTTCCGCGTTCAAGGTTCCGTGTTTTTTTACAGCTTTGTCTTGAAGCGGAATAACTCGGAACGGCTTATATGCTTAACGATCTTTATTCCCCATCCTGATTAAACTCGCCCAGTTTCGGTTGGCCGTTTTCGAAACCCATTAATACTTGAAGCCGGCCTTCGGCCGCATCTAGCCGCTCCGAACAATACTTGGCCAACCCGATTCCTTCTTCAAACAAATTCAAACTTTCATCCAAAGCAATATTTCCCGTCTCCAACCGCTGCACGATCTCTTCCAGCCTGGCGATGGCTTCTTCAAAACTTCTCTCATTTGGTTTTCCTTCTTGATCGACGCTCATCTTGGACTCTCCTTTGTAGATATGTCGCAATAGGTTTTTGGCCGCCCTTAATTATTGCGACATATGTCCCTTGATTCATGAATTGAAATAAATAAGCTACTTTATCTTTTCCATCCATGGTTTAAGGATGGAAAAGTATAATTAAAATCTATTGCAATTTTGATAATACTTCACAATTCAACTTTCCTGAAGCCAAGGTCACGCTCACTTGGTCGCCCGGTTCAACCTGAGCTGCATGTTTGACGAAGACGCCGTCGGGTTTTTGAACGATTGAATAACCTCTTTGCAGTGTCGCTAATGGGCTGAGAGTATCCAATTGCCCCAGTACTTTTAAAAATTGTTCCCGCCGTATAATCTGGTTTTGTTTCATTTGCCGGACCAGCCTTTCGTTTAAGAGATCTACTTCCTGACGGCGGATATCCAATGACTGTTTAGGAAAAACCAACACCCGGCTTTGAACTATTTTCCGCAAAACCCGGCGTTCATTTTGGAGCTTACTATTCACTGCCTGATATAAACGGTTTTGATATTGTTTTACTTGGTTAGTCAGGCTTTGTTGATCGGGAACCGCTAATTCGGCAGCCCCCGAAGGGGTCGGGGCCCTCAAGTCGGCCACAAAATCGGCGATAGTAAAATCAGTCTCATGCCCCACCGCTGAAATGACCGGCTTCGGAAAATCGGCAATCGCCCGGGCCAGCCCTTCATCGTTAAAAGCCCATAACTCCTCGAGGGAGCCACCGCCCCGCCCGATGATGACCAAATCCAAGTATTGAAACCGGGCGGCGTCGTTTAAGGCCTTGATTAGGCTGGCCGGGGCTTCCGCTCCTTGGACCTGGGCGGGAAAGATCAGGATGTCCACATTGGGACAGCGGCGGCGTAATATTTTAATGATATCCCGTACCGCCGCTCCGGTCGGAGAGGTAATTACCCCAATCTTTTGGGGCAAGGGCGGTAATTTCCGTTTCCGGGCCGGATCGAACAGGCCTTCCTGTTCCAATTTTTCTTTTAGCCTGGCAAAAGCCTGATATAAACTACCCAACCCCGACGGGGTCATTTCCTCGACATAAAGCTGGTATTGGCCGCTCTTTTCATAAACGCCGATCCTGCCCCTAATGGCTACCTCCTGACCATCGCCGGGTTTGAACTTTAAACCCCAAGCCTGGGACTTGAACATTACGCACTTCACACAAGCGCCCGCGTCTTTCAAGGTAAAATATAAATGCCCGGAGGAATGGGCGGTAAAATTGGAGATCTCCCCCTGGACCCAGACGTCTTCAAGGAGGAAGTTCTCTTCGATTAAACGCTTTAAAGCGTAGGTCAATTGGGAGACGGTAATAGTTTTGACAGCCAAAAGTATGCTCCTGTCTTTATAAGCATGAGGCGTGAGGCATGAGTGTGAAAGTAAAACTCTGTCGCTTATTTTTGAATTTCCCGGTTAAACGATAATTCTTAGTTAAATGGTATTCCATAATAAGCAAAAAAATCCTGCCGCAAAACAGAAACAACCATAATCTTAAGTATTAGAACTTATACGAATAAATAGCCCAAATAATTCAGGGAGCTTTTAAAAAGCTCCCTGCAATGCCGTTTTAATTGTTTCAACCAAAACGTCAATCTCTTCTTTAGTATTATAAATCCCCAGCGATGCCCGGATCGTCCCCTCAATGCCATAATGCCGCATCAGCGGTTGGGCGCAATGGTGACCGGCGCGGGTCGCTATCCCTTCTCGGTCCAGAGTTTCGCCCAATTCTTTTAGTGAAATACCGTCAACTAAAAAGGAGAGCACACTGGTTTTGAACCGGGAAGTTCCAATCAGGTGTACTCCCCGAATCTTGGCCAATTCGGCCATAGCATATCCGGTGATTTCTTTTTCATAACGTTCAATCTCGGAATGGCCAATTTTTTGGAGATAGTCGATTGCCGCACCCAAACCTACAGCATCGGCGATGTTTCCGGTCCCGGCCTCAAATTTGTAGGGCAGCCTATTATAAGTGGTTTCAGCAAAAGTAACCTGATCGATCATACTACCACCGCCTTGCCAGGGAGGCATCGCCTCAAGCAGGGATTTTTTCCCGTAAAGAACCCCAATTCCGGTCGGTCCGTAAATTTTATGGCCGGAAAAAGTATAAAAATCCACATCCAACTCCCTGACATCCACCGGCAAGTGGGCCACGGCTTGGGCGCCATCCACCAACACGCAGGCGCCATATCTGTGGGCCATTTCGATCATTTCCCGTACCGGGTTGATTGTCCCCAGGACATTGGATACATGGGTGATGGCTACAATCCGGGGCCGTTTCTCTAAAAGTTTCCCGTATTCGTCCAAATTTACCTCACCCCATTCGGTAATGGGGATCACTTCGATATTAGCGCCGGTAGCATCCCGCAACATTTGCCAAGGCACAATATTGGAATGGTGCTCCATTGTGGTGAGGAGAATTTGATCCCCTTTTCCCACTACCGCCCGGCCATAAGTTTGGGCTACCAAATTAATAGCCTCGGTGGTCCCGCGCAGAAAAATGATCTCCGCGGCTGAGGAAGCACCCAGAAAATGTTGGACTTTTTCCCGGGCGGTTTCATAAGCGTCGGTGGCTTTCGCCGCCAAGGAATGGGCGCCCCGATGGACATTGGAATTGGACTCGCGGTAAAACTTTTCTAAAGCCTCAATGACCGCTTGCGGCTTTTGAGTAGTAGCGGCATTATCGAACCAAATCAAAGGGCGCCCGTTGACCTTTTGTCGGAGGATGGGGAAATCGTTACGGATCGCTTGGACATTATAGGTTGAATCAGGAGATTGCCCCGGTAAGGTTATACCCTCCCGGTTCAACGATTTTAAGAAATAATAAGAGTCGGAGAGGGGAAAATCCGGTTTGCCAATGGAACCGGCATTAGGTAGTAACCTAGAATCATACCCGCATCCAAGGCATACCGAAGCCAGCTCACCCAATCTGCTTTCGGTGATCGGACCGCTATTGCCGGGATTCTTCTCTGGGACTATGCCCCAAGATTGATCATATATCCCCTCGGCCAACTGGGCCTGTAGGTCCGGATTAAGTATAATCATAATAAGAGCCCACCTCGACGTCTTCTAACATTCCCACTGCATCGTCGGTTAAAACAGCCAATGAAAAATAGAGACTGATCACATAATTAGAGATCCCCTTGTTGTCTATGCCGCTAAATTTCACTGACAAACTGGGTTTATATTGTTCCTCCGGAATCCCGGGCTGATGTAATCCGATGACCCCTTGCTCCGCTTCGCCGACTCTCATTAGTAAGATATTGGTGGTCCCCGCAGCTGTTTCCGGGATGGATTTACCGTTGATCAACAGCTTATCGCTGGGGACCAGCGGCACACCCCGCCAGGTGATAAAAGGCGATCCGAACAAATTGACCGTAGGTGGCGGGACCCCGCGTCGGGTGCATTCCCGCCCAAAGGCCGCGATTGCTCTGGGATGAGCTAAAAAGAAGGCCGGTTTTTTCCAAACTCGAGACAGGAGTTCATCGAGATCGTCCGGGGTCGGGGGGCCTTTACGGGTCGATAACCGCATTTTGGGGGCTACCGAATGAATGAAGCCAAAGTCTTGATTATTAACCAGCTCCCATTCCTGCTGCTCCATTATAGCTTCAACCGTCAATCTCATTTGTTGTTGGAGCTGATTAATGGGTACGTTGTAGATATCGGAGACTGCCGTATTGATTCTAAGGATGGTTTGAATCCTGCTTAGCGGAATCTCCCGGGGTTTTTCGCAATAATCGGCGAAGGTCAACGGCAAGTCGGACTCTCCGCCGGGACACGATATCAGATCGACTAATTTATCGCCGCATTCGTCATAACGGTGACTGGAACCATTTGCTTCTCCTTCAAGGGGTTGATCATTATTCACCTGATCTTCGCATTGCTTTTTTACCCGGTTAATTCGGTAGACACCCGTTTTTACCGGCACCCATGGCAAAAAAGTCAGTAACCACCGGGGAGTAATCGCCTCCATCATCGGGACTGATATGGTAACATCCGAAAGCTGCCTTGCTACTCCCGGTTTCAAGCTGAATTGGACTTTATTTCTATTTTGATCCAAATGTATCACCCTATTCCTCTGTTTTATAACCAAAAAAATTATGTTATCAAGGAACACTTTATTAAACTTAATTGCTGCTATTATTTTATGTAACAACGGAATGAAGGTGAGAATCCAATAGCCTGATTTATGGTGCTTTAAACGTAGATTATTGAAGTCTTAGAGGCGACCGATCACCAATGTTAGCTGGAACAATTTAGTTATACTATGTTATTAGTCAAATCGCACTTTCATCCGTTTGCTTGATACTCAAATATGAGGTAAAATTAATTCACGCGTTAATAAAGATTAACCGGGCACTTAACAAAGAAATATTGGATTATTTAAACACTTTACACGAAATAGATTAAGGTAAGTAAAAAAGGAGTAATTTCTATGAAAAATAGTCGTGCGAAGATCGTCATTATGCTACTATTATTTTTCTTTCAAATACTATTAACGCCAAAACAAAAATTCCATTGCGGAGTAGCTGAGAGAATGACGAGCCGGTTATTGGTGATTAATAATATTAATATCATTCCTATGACAAAAAATGCAGTATTAAAGAATAAAACCGTAGTGATAAAAGACGGTACTATATCCGAGATCAGGGATGAACCGGTTAGTACGTCCTTTAATAGTCTCATTGTTGACGGATCAGGGCGCTATCTGATTCCCGGTTTGGCAGATATGCACGTACATATTTCCAGCAGGAAAGATTCGGAACTGTTTGTCGCCAACGGAGTCACCACTGTGCAAAATATGTGGGGGACGGAAGGTTTTCTCAATTTCCTCGGCTTTCCCAATCAATTGAATTATAAGATGCAAGTCAATGACGAAACCCTAACCGGCCCGACTATCTATACCGCAGGTCCAGTCCTGGAAGGGCGCCCCAAAGATCATCCCTTTATGCAAGAAATAACCACATGGGACAAGGCGAAAAAAACTATTACAAACCAAGTCAAACAGGGCTATGATTTTATCAAAGTTTATGATCACTTAAGTGAAGAAGTTTACCAGTCTCTGATCGAGGAATGTCAAAGGCTGGATGTTATGGTTAAAGGCCATGTCCCATATGAAGTGGGACTAGAAAAAACAATCCGTGCAGGGCAAAGACAAATTGATCACTTGACCGGTTTCCTGGATTATGATTCGGTAAAACTACTCGTCCCTGAAGACAGCTTAAGGTATTACGCCGCAATGGCGCGGAACAACAGAGTTTATAACTGCCCCACTATTATTTTTACTCAGAAACGTGTTCTGCTTGGAGACTTTACGGAAATGGCCGAAAATCACCAGGAAATTAGATATTTAAGTTTTATGCAACGATTTTTTTTACGACAATCAATTAAGGCCCTGGAAGATGAGTTAAAATATCAAGGAAATGACTACCGGAAAGATGTTTTCGACTTGTACCGAAAAGTAATCATTTGCTTAAGAGAACAGAACGCTCCTCTGCTGGCTGGTACGGATACCGGTAATCCCTTTGTCTTCCCTGGCTTTTCTCTCCATGAAGAGCTGGAACAGTTGGTAAAAGCCGGCCTTACTCCATTTGAAGCATTGGCCTGCGCTACGGTAAACCCCTTTGAAAGCATAGATATGTTAAATGAAGCTGGAACAATTGAGCCCGGGAAAAAAGCCGATTTGGTTATTTTGCGCAAAAACCCGTTGTTAGATATTAAAAACACAAAAGAAATCGAGAGCGTTATCTTGAGGGGAAAATTGCTGAACCAGGATGATTTACGGAGGTTACTTGAATATTAAGGTAAAAGTCCTAAACTACAACACGATCTTACCAGTTTATAAAAAAGGATGAAATTTCAACTAAGCGTTTAAATACCAACCACAAAAAACCCTGCTTCATCCTTTTCCAGCTTAAGTATTGCTCGCGCTATGACCTTACCCGTCTTGCGATCCTCCACTTCCAAACGAATGTAAAAACTTGAACCTTCCCTATCATCTTTAAATTTAACACTCCAATACACTTTACTCTCCCGAGTCCTAACATCCGCTCCCAACTCGACTACTTTCCCGTTCCAACTCAAGAATTGACCGTATTCCGCAGTCCAATGATAGGTAAGATTCCTTCGGGTTCCGCCGCCGAATCTCGCGGTCAACGGAATACCGATTACCGAAGACATAGTTGGAGCATATTTGGTAATTTGAGGCTTAATTGTTAATTTGGGAGTAAAGCGATTACCGATATTAAAGACCCCCAAAACTGCCAATACCGCAAACACTCCCAGAGCCGGAATCAAGGTATTGGTTTTAAAAACTGAAAAGAAAGAACGGCCACCAGCCTCTTTTTCAAAAGCTTTCTGCCTAACCCGTTGTCTCCAGGCTGGGCTAAAATATGGCACTGGTTCATCTCGAGGCGCTTGCCGCCACAGCTCCAAGACCTGCTTCATCTCCTGATATTCGCCCCGGCAACCGGGGCAAATTTGCAGATGTTCCTCAAGCCGCCTGAATAATACCCCATCTATTTCTCCCGCGGCCATCTTTTCCAGGTAGGGTCGTACATTATAACACTTCATATTCAGTCCTCCAAAAAAGCCATGGCTGCCTCATCTGCGTAATCTGCATTCTCTGTGCCATCTGTGATCCATTTTACCATCCCTTCCAACCATCCACAACTCCGCCAGAAACCAACCTGCAATCATTACAGATAGCCTTCGTTTCACATCTTAGCCGAGTACTCTTTGATTACGAAATTTTGTATCTGATCCGTTACCTATGTCTTGATTGTTCAAAAACACTTTTACATTTTACCCTTTACCCTTTACTCTTTACATTTTAACATTGCCATTCTTGCCAGCAATTACTTAAAGGAAATACCAGCTAGAACCCGAATTATTTGATATAATCTTATGTAAAGTTCCTGTTTGCTAATTGCGCCAAGTTACCAATAAGCATGTAATGTTATTTATCAGATAACGTCTACGGACGAAAGGAGAAAAATCGATGTTGATTACTAAAAGAAAATTCCATTTGATGCTCATGGTTTCCCTAAGTCTCTCCCTGATCTTCAGCGCCCAGGTCCAGGCGGCCGTAACCGTCAGCGATATTCAAAACCATTGGGCGGCTAAACCGATTCAAAGCTTAGCGGATCGAGGGGTGATTAACGGTTATCCGGACGGGACCTTCAAGCCGGATCAGGCCATTACCAGGGCTGAATTAGCGAAAATGCTCGGTAAAGCGTTGAACTATCAACCGGTTAACGGATCTAAATTCCCCGATACCGACGGGCATTGGGCCGAATCCTATATGAACGCTTTAGGCGAAGGTAAAGTGATGAATAGTTTCAGCGACGGTAATTTTCAACCGGAAAGAGCGGTCAATCGCGCTCAGTTAACTACTTTTATCGCCCGGATCCTTAACTTGGCCAAACCGGAAGAAAAGTTCGGCGCTGATTGGTCCGCAAGCTTCGTGGATGTTCCCAAAGACCATTGGGCCTTCCGCTATATCGAGCTCAGTAACAAATTCGGATTACTGCCGCCGGAATACAAGGCCCAGTTTCATCCCGAGCAGTCGGTCACAAGAGCGGAAGCCGCTTGGATGATCCAAGCCTTGAGCGGATTGGAAGTTTCAAAAGGTAAAATCAGCCAGATCGATTCCGGCAGTGGTTTGATGAATATCCAAAGGGAATCCGGGAGAGACCCCTTGATGGTCCTAGTGACACCGGAAACCGTTATGATTCGGAATAATTCTACTGCTCCGGTAGAAGATCTTTTGGAAGGAGATGAGGTCACCGCCATTTCCCTTCCCTCTGGTGACGTGAAATTCCTGAAAGCTTTCGGCCGGATTACCAAAAATGATCTTCTCTCCCGGATTAGCACTATGATGAAGGGACGCTTGGACCGGGATCAGATTGCCGCGATCATGGCCGGCGACTGGGAATCGATTAAAGATGGCATGAAAGGCGGCCTTTACAACAAGTTGGTCGATTTGGGACTAACCCCGGCCGAAGCCGAGAGTATCATGGTCCAAGACTGGAACTACCTTGATACTTTGAGCCGGGACCGTTTGGCCCAAGCTTTCACCGACTATCTTGGAATATCCATCGACTTCAGCCAGGCGCTTTTAGCCAGAGACCTGGAGAAGATTAAGGAATACGGCAAGATTGAGCTGGCAACTGCGGCTTTAAGCCGCCTGCTGGGAGTGGAAAGCGCCAGCGCAGCTAACGATGAGAGCCCAGCTTATTGAGGACCTTAAAACCGGAAGGCGTTACGCCTTCCGGTTTGTTACTTACGAAGGGTTTATTAAGGTAATTATGGAATTCCTCATTTAACCAACAAGATACTTACATAAAATTTGGGCATATTAAAAAAAACTAAAATTAAAGGTAGTGATATTGATTGGACCAGGAAGAAATAAAATTGATTAACGGATTGGCGGCTACTAAAGATGATTATCAATTTGCGGAACTCTCCGCAGATGAGTTTGGGGAATTAAAGGATATTGAACGAAAATTTAACCAAGGCAAAGATCGTGAAATTGTATTACTGGCTTATGAGAAGAAAACTGATTAAATAAAATGGCGGGCTTTTGCCCGCCTAAATTTTTGGGTTGACCCATTCCGGCCTTGCTCTATCAGCGACTACTCCAAGAATTCCAACTCAAAGACAGTACTAAAACCGATTTCTTCTTAATAGAACTTAATATACACCTTTCTCCCTAACGAACTATAAGAATAAAAATACTAAAGGAGGAATCCAATGAATCTTGAGAAAAACCTTCAAAAAAGTATTGACCTTTATCTAAACAATTTTGGAATTGTTTTTATATCAACCTTAGTGGCCTCAATTTTATCCGTTATCAGTTTTGGAATTTTAACCGGACCGCTCTTTGGCGGATTGCTGATTCTGAACTTAAAAATATTGCGCGATCAACCAGCCGCGTTGAACGAGATCTTTGCCCACTTTGATAAATTTTTACCTACCTTACTTCTCTGTCTAGCATCAGGAATCTGCTCCATAATAGCAGGATATATACCGGTAATGGGGGTTTTTATCGGTATTGCGCTAAGTCCTTTCATCCTAGTCATCACAGCGTTCGCGATGATCATGATCATTGAAAAAGACTATACTCCCGTTGCTGCGATTAAAGAAGGAATCGCTTTCTTCAAAACCGATCCGCTGATCATTTGGATTTATGGCCTGATCGCCTCGATCTTATCATCCGTCGGCGCAATTATCTTTGGAATAGGGGCCCTCTTGACCATACCTTTCGCAACAATCTGTATGGCAATCGCCTATCAAGAATATTCCGACAAAGGGTATTTTAAGGTCTCCGGCCCTGATACCCATCGGCCCCCGGTTTAAATTATTAAAAATTAGGTTGGCCGAAATTTTGGCCAACCTAATTCTAGACAACTCTTAAGTTTCCCCGTTTGACCCGGCCTAAAACTTTCGTTTTAAAGATCGATTCTACCTTATCGGGGGATACTTCCTCTAACATCTCCCCGTCAACCTTTACCGAAGGACTACGCTGGCATCCTTCCATGCAAAAAGTAGCATGGAGATTAACCTGTTCACTCATTTTTAATTGATCAGCTTGCTTCATAAACTCTCGCAGGGTATCGTAAGAACCCTTTTGATAACAACAAGTCCCTACACAAACCTCAATATCGACTTTATTTTCTTCCCGGCCGGTCAATAATTCAATGTCTTCGCCACTGATTTTAGCCCTGGTCCGATACTTAGTATGCAAACTATGGTGGGCTTGATCACTGCCGGGTTTATCCAACCAGTTCTGATACAGTCGCGCCACAATCGGATTATCCTGTGACTTTCGCAGCTGCGATAATTTATCAGCTTTATAAATAGCACGTCCCCTAACCTGTTTAACCTCAGTAGCAGCTATTGGTTGGCCGGCCCCTCCAATACAACCTCCGGGGCAAGCCATCACCTCGATCAGGTCATATTGAACTTTACCATCTTTTATCTTTTGTAAAAGTCTTTTCAAATTCCCCAAACCATGGACTACACCAACCTTGATTTTACGGCCATTTAAAGTGACGGAGGTCTCTTTCAAGCCTTTAAAGCCTCTGACTTCTTCGAAATTAACCTGTTCCAAAGCTTCCCCGCTCAATATCTCATAAGCGTTTCGCAAAGTTGCTTCGGCTACTCCTCCACTGACGCCGAAAATCACTCCGGCCCCCGTAGTAAAGCCTAGGGGCATATCAAAAGATTCCGCATCTAGATTGGCAAAGTCCAATCCGGACTCCCGAATCATCTGGGCCAGTTCCTGGGTGGTCAAGACCAAATCCACATCCCTGACTTTGTTCTCGGAAAACTCGGGCCGGGCCGCTTCAAACTTTTTCGCGGTACAAGGCATAATCGAGATCACGAAGATCTCATCCGGTTTCTTTGAAAGGGATTTGGCCCAATACTTTTTAACTAACGAACCGAACATTTGTTGCGGCGAACGGCATGATGACAGTTGATCAAGAAGCCCCGGCTCATTGTATTCGGCATATTTGACCCATGCCGGACAACAAGAAGTAAATTGGGGCAACCGTTTCTTCTGCTCCAAACGCCCTAGAAACTCCTGAGTTTCCTCAAGTATCGTTAAATCCGCAGCCAAACAAGTATCAAACACCTTATTAAAGCCTAAACGTTTTAAGGCCGCCACTACTTTTCCGGTTACGATTTCTCCCGCCGGAAGCCCGAACTCCTCCCCCAAGGCGACTCTGACTGCCGGCGCTACCTGAGCGACCACCAAAAGATTCGGGTTATGCAAGGCTGCCCAAGCTTTATCGGTTTCCTTTTTAACTACTAACGCTCCGGTTGGGCAAACAGAGGTGCATTGACCGCAGCCGACACAATCAACTTCGGCGATTTTTTTATTGAAGGCCGGAGATACCTGTACCTGAGAACCCCGGTTACTAAAGTCCAAAATTCCAATCCCTTGGACCTCGGAGCACATCCGGACACAGTCGCCACAAAGAATACACTTATTAGGATCCCGGACGATCGAACATCCGGAATCATCGATAGGCAACTTCATATCTCGTTCTCCAAAACGTACCTTACGGATGCCGAAACGGTTAGCCAGTTCTTGTAACTTACAATGGCCATTTTTCTCGCAAGTAGTGCAATCCCGTTCATGATTGGCCAGCAAAAGCTCTAAAACAGTCCGACGCACCCTTTGGACTCTAGGACTATTTGTCAAAATCCTTTTTCCCGGCTGAGGAGGGGTCGAGCATGAAGCCACTATCCCTTGTCCTTCAATCTCCACGACGCACATCCGGCAAGCGCCGTAAACGCTTAGTTCCGAATGATAACAGAAGGTTGGAAGATCAACTCCGGTATTGCGGATTAATTGCAATAGATTCTTTTCACCTTTAATCTCTACTGCCTGATTATCAATATAAATCAGATTATCGGCATTCATTATGCTCCCTCCTTAATCGCCCGGAACGGACAAGCCGTTATACAAGCGCCACATTTAATGCATTTATCTTGGTCGATTACAAAAGGTTCCTTTACTTTGCCGGAGATGGCTCCCACCGGACATGCCCGGCTACATTTAGTACACCCTTTACAGACATCCGGGTCAATCCTATATTTGGCCAGGCCCTTACATACTCCGGCCGGACAATGTTTATAGATAATATGAGCTAAATACTCTTCTTTAAAATATTTCAACATGGTCAGGACCGGGTTAGGCGCTGTCTTACCGAGGCCGCACAGTGAACCATCCTTAATCGCCATCGCTAAATCTTCTAAAACTTCGATGTCCTCCGGTTTACCT
>JBLNDC010000581.1:0-5211 GCA_050261255.1 Bacteroidota bacterium | reverse complement strand
GAGGCCTTCTATGACATTGCAGTTGATGAATACTCAGAAAAACATCAGGAATATCTCAAAGTCTCTACCAGAGTCCTTGGACTTTGTTATGATATCCGCCATGCATTTATGGGGGACCGGGAAGTAGAGCTGGTAGAGAATCACATGACTGAAGATAAGATGAAATGGCACTCCCTCATTGCGCCGAAAAGTAATGTTTATTATAAGTGTAACTATCTTTACCCGGAAATGTTCTTTATCATGCTTGCCTTGAATGAACTGGTGAAACTGCGGATGAGGGATCTTGCCAAAAGTAGTTATAAAGAAGCCATGGATAAGAATGTTATCTGGGATAATACCATCGCAATTATCCGGTTGTTTCAGGCCGAATTTGCAAAGTGCGTCAAAGCTACACTAACAGAAGGGGCCTTTGCCAGATGGTTAAATGTAATGAATAATGATTATATTGGCATCGATACTATCGCCGGGCAGTTTGTTGATTTATTAAATATCAAATACCTAAAGATGACCAAAGAAAAGCGGCTTAAGAACCTGTCATCCATTGCCAAGCGAATTGCCGAATTCAGATATGACAATGATCATAACGAGATAAAGGAAGTTGTAACCGAGGGCGCTCGAGAGCATGGTTGTGAACCGGAAGATCTTAGTTTGGAGGGGATGGAGTATCCGGAGGATCTTGAGTGGTAAGCCGGTTGGCGTTACTGAATTAGAGTAGCTTTATTGAGAAGGTATATAATGAATAAAATAACAAAACGTATTTTGAATAAAATAGGACAGCCGGAGTTGCTTGAACAATTGTCCGTACTATCGCAATCGGATCTTAATTCATTGTTCCTTGAGATCAACAAAGCACAGACAAATAAACTTACGCCCACTGACATTCTTAAAAGTTATCGGTCAAATCGTTTTGTTGTCCCCTCGTGGCAGATGCCCACGTTCTGGCAGAGTGAGAACCTCATCCACTTCGCGGCGTTCAAAAAGCATATCGGACTCTACCCCGGTGGCGAAGGAACGTCCGAGTTCGCGGAGCGGCTCGCAGGATATAAGACCAGTAAAGGAGCGATTCAGCTACCGCTTGGCAAGCCGATCGATTATGAACTCATCAGGGATATTGTGAGGTGGCGGGTGAAACAAACTGAAGGGTAATCTGACGGAATTTACATCTGAAGAGTTGCGTGAAGCGCATCGCGCCGTGCTGTCCACGCTCTACAAGTGCTAGAAGATGGATGCCACGAAATTGGGCAAGTCACAGCAGACTCTTCTTGAACGGCGAATCGCTGCCCTGAAGGTTGCATTGACACTGATTGAAAAGGAACAAGACTAAAAAGAGCGGGAGGAGAAAAAGTAATGAAACCAAGGATATTTACCACTGCTTTTTCAAAGGTCTACCCGCTACTCGTCCAAAAGGCGGAGCGCAAAGGACGCGCCAAATCCGAGGTTGATGCGGTGATTTGTTGGCTGACGGGTTATGACGATTCCGGCCTACAAGCGCAAATTGTGAAGAATAGCGATTACGAAACCTTCTTTAACGAAGCCCCGCGGATAAACCCGAATGCGGCCAAAATTTCAGGCGTGATTTGCGGGCATCGCGTCGAGGAAATCGAAGACCCTCTGATGCAGAAAATCCGTTGGCTTGATAAACTGGTTGACGAATTGGCGAAAGGCAAGCCAATGGAGAAGGTTTTACGAAGTTGAGGGTGTAAAGGTAATAAACTTCGCAAAATGCTCGGCGACAAGAACGCGCCGTGTACACTTCTTATTACATGCCGGATTCAGAAACTGTATACAGATAATGATAATGGGTAATTTGAGGGAGTGATACAATTGAATACTCGATTGCAGGGCGACGAATCCTTGGACTCCGGACCGTTCTACCACGGCACAAAAGCCGATTTGAAGGTCGGGGACTTGTTGGAACCCGGCTATAGCTCTAACTATGGCGAGCGAAAGAAGGCCAACTACGTTTATCTGACTGGGACACTAGATGCGGCTATATGGGGAGCTGAACTTGCGGTGGGCGACGGATCTGGCCGGATTTATATTGTAGAACCAACTGGTACCTTCGAAAATGATCCTAATTTAACTGATAAGAAATTTCCAGGGAACCCAACAAGGTCTTACCGCACCAAGTCACCGCTACGAGTAGTAGGCGAAGTCTTGGATTGGGAGGGTCACGCTCCAGAATTGCTCCAGAAGATGTTAGATAACCTTGAGAAGCTAAAGCGGCTGGGCATCGAGGCGATCAACGACTGATCGCGTGATAGTCGATTATATTGGGGCACAGATTGTCGGATGGGTAAATGCATCCTTTGCTAATATTGATGGTGAAAGGAGGTTGTTTGATGGATACTTTAAGGAGTATGAATAATGCATTGGCCTACATTGAAGAGCACTTAACCGAGGATATCGATTATAGTAAAATTTCTAAAATTGCTTACTGTTCAGAGTATCATTTTAAACGGATGTTTTCTTTTTTATCAGGCATAAGTTTATCGGAATATATTCGGAGAAGAAGACTAACCCTGGCTGCGCTTAATTTGAAAGATAGAGATTTGAGAATAATCGATGTTGCTATAAAGTACGGTTATGGTTCGGCTGATTCATTCTCACGCGCTTTTCATTCGATGCATGGCATTCTCCCTTCTGAAGCGAGAAGTGAGAATACAAAATTAAAAGCTTATCCTAGAATGACCTTTCAATTATCAATTAAAGGAGGATGCGAAATGAATTATCGTATTGTCGAAAAAGAATCATTTAAGTTAGTAGGGTTTAAGAAGAGAGTTCCAATTATTTTTGAAGGTATCAATCCCGAGATTGCAAAAATGACTGAACTTTTAACCCCTGAGGTTATTAAACAATTAAAATCAATTTCAAATGTAGAACCAACCGGTATTATTAGTGCTTCCACTAATTTTTCGGAAGAGAGAATGGAAGAAAAAGGAGAATTAGATCATTACATTGGAGTAGCAACATCGAGTAATGAAACTGCAGAATTTGATGTATTAAAAATTGATGCTAGTACCTGGGCGATATTTGAATCCATTGGGCCATTCCCGGAGACGCTTCAAAATGTGTGGGGCAGGATCTACTCAGAGTGGTTTCCAACATCGGGATATGAGGCAATCGCAGGTCCTGAAATTTTGTGGAATGAGAATCAGGACACAGGGAATCCGAAGTATAGAAGTGAAATTTGGATTCCGGTAAAGAAGAAAGAGATTTAACGTATTAATGAATATAGACGAGGACACTCTTAATTGGAGTGTTCTTTTTGCAAGAGCGGTAGCTGGAGTCGCTATGTGTGGCCAGAAAGACATTCGGGATTGCTAAATGCTGCTACGGAAACGAGAAATTACCACTGATTGGAGGCTATGAATGCCAAAAACGCGAAAGATGCTAAGCGACTGGGACTCGCCGTATATTCAGTCGCTGGTAAAATTGATTGAAACCCAGAGCAAGCTGACGCTTGCGCATTGGGCGATAGATTATTCCGAACGAGTAATATTACCGCTGTGGAGCAAGCACTACCTGGATGACCTCCGTCCGCAAAAAGCGCTGAATGCCGCCAGAGATTGGTTATCGGGAGCAATAAAGCTACCGCAGGCGAAAGAGGCAATCCTTGAGTGCCACGCGGCTGCGTGCGAAGCAGACGGGAATCCGGTTGCGCAAGCCGCAGCTAGAGCCATCGGCCAATCTGTGTCAACTATTCACTCGGCAAGGCACTGTATTGGGCTCGCGCTATACGGGGCGATAGCGGTTGCCTATGACACGCTCGGAATTAAAGTACCATGGAAGCAGCTGGAGCAATGTGCCGCTGATGAGTGCGGGCGTATGCTAGACGCGCTGCGTGCCGTTGCCGTGGAGAACGAACCAAACCCGGCGAAAATCGATTGGAAATGTTGAATGTGACCCGTCGAGGGTTAATGACATTTTTAGTAATACGGCAATGGATTTACAGGAACAATAGCCCCAACCATAATGAATTTTAGATAAAGGCAGGGCAAAGATGTGAAGAAATATATCCTCTTGCTTCGTGGGATAAATGTTGGCGGAAAAAATAAAGTATCAATGAAAGAATTAAAAGAATTACTGGAGAAAAGCGGTTTTCAGGACGTGGTTACTTATATTAACAGTGGCAACATTATCTTTGCGACCGAAAATTTCGACATTGAATTTTTAAAAAGGAACTGCGAAACTTTGATTTTAGACCAGTTTAAGCTGGACCTTTCGGTGATGATTATCGCGGCTGAA
Organism: Bacteroidota bacterium; assembly: GCA_050261255.1. Taxonomy (GTDB): domain Bacteria; phylum Bacillota; class UBA4882; order UBA8346; family UBA8346; genus JAAYHS01. Next base: position 963 of record JBLNDC010000581.1, on the reverse strand, counting down.
GAATTGATTGAAGCGCTAAACAATGCCCCGGACTGGTGGGATGTTGCTCAAGAATCAAAACACAATGCGATATTTGTGATACCGCCAACTACTGTGGATGAAGTTTTTAAGGAAGTGGGGGCAATTAAGCCTGAATATGAAAGGGTTAGCAGTTTTGGCAGAGTGATCTTCTGGTCTGCTCCATTTAAAACATTTTCAAGGACGCGTTGGTCTAGAGTGGCGGGAAAAGCTGTTTACAACAATATTACCATCCGAAACTCTAATACTGTAAAAAAGTTGGCAGAGTTGTGTAAATCTTGAACCTTGTTTGACCGGTAACAATTCAATATTGGAATTATACGTCGTTATTTACCAGGAACTTTTAAGAAGTTGGTACGTCTAATTAGCTTAGGAGCTACCATTTTTGGAGGAAAACTGATGAATAATAAGTTAGTTAAGATTTTAATTGGAACGGTTTTATTGTTATGCTTGGGCGCTTTTGTATTGGCCGCCTCTCCGATCAAACTGTTCGTAAACGGTCAAGAAATAGTCACGGAAGTTGCGCCGAAAATTGTCGACGGAAAGGTTTTGGCGCCTTTAGGGGTTATCGCGGAAGTTTTTGGCGCTAAAGTTAATTGGGATGAAAAAAGCAAATCCGTGTTTATTGAGGTCAAGGAAACCGAAGCTAAGCAGAGCCAAGTGCGCCTCTTGGAAGAAGCGTTGGCCCCGAAAGATCCTCTAAATGCGGCAGAGACTTGGGCTAGAGGGGTTAAGACCAGAAACGGCGCTTTGCAATACGCCGTAATGTCTCCAGAACTAAAAAAGGAGCATTTTGCGAAATTTGTGGACTCTAACTGGTCAACCGGAGTATCGAGCCCTTGGGTTGAGAGTTATGAAATTACTGAGAAACATAATTTCAATAATGAAATATTCAGGTTCGAAATAGAATTTAGCTATACCGACTCGACCAAATCGGCCTTTTCT
>JBLNDC010000580.1:0-3644 GCA_050261255.1 Bacteroidota bacterium | reverse complement strand
ATAGGCCTCCTTTAATAAATAACAGGTGTTCTTTTTTAATTGAAAAAAATTTATTCCTTCCGCTTTGGCCAGTTGCTGCCCATCACCAGGGCCATCACTCCGACGATGTAAAAGAGAAAATGCTCGGCCATCATAGTTTGCCGTTTGTCCTCCGTCGGGTACTTGGTTAAGATCAAGACAATTCCCGCGATAAACTGCCGGGCAAGGATATCGCCGAATTCCGGATTTACCCACTCTATCCCCTGCTCCCGATAGTGTTTTTGAAACTCAGCCGCAGCCATTGCCACCAGTTGTTCCTTGACTGCGGCGTACTTGGTGCCTGCGCTATGTTCCAGCATGATCAGAAACCCATCGGTGAATACAGGCAGGACCTTCTTGATCATTTCGAACAGCTCATTCCGCCAAATCGATATATCTTGGGTCTGCCACAACCAATCCAGGTTTCCGGTCTGAGCCCGGTTTTCATGATTTTGTAAAAGATGAATGAAGCTTTGATACTCCGGCGCAACCAACCGTTCAAAGATCGCTTCTTTGCTCTCAAAATAGTTATAAAAATTACCCAGGGTCGTACCGGCATTGGCAACGATTCGCCTCAGGGACGCACCCCTGAAACCGTGGGAGAGAAACTCTTTTTTAGCCGAGTTCAACAACATATTCTCGACATTCTCTTTTTTGATTTGCATAATAAAAATCACCTGTTATTTTTTAAATTATACTTTTTACGCAATTTTGTCAATAGTAAAATCCGTTTGATGGAGTGAATGACCTTCCCCGGCTTATCCTTAACCTCGACCTCGTCGATACTTTCTAGTTCCTTCATCAATGGAGCACTGATCGAGGCGCTCTTCGTAACCCCCAAAACTTGGCTGGCATATACACTGCGGTGCCCGGACGCAATATAGCTTACCACGCAAACAATGGCAGCGTACGATCCTACTTGCGGCCCAAAAATTTCTATTGCCATAACGGAAGCGGCGATCGGGGTATTGGCGGCACCCGCCAATAACGCTACCATTCCGATGGCGGCGAATAACGATGGACTCAAATGAAACAACCGGGCAAAGGTACTGCCGGCGGTTGTTCCGATAAAGAATACCGGGGTTAAAATGCCGCCACTCCCGCCCATGCTTAGGGTAATCGAAGTAAAGAGGGTTTTCCAGATAAAAGCCAAACCAGGAACGGCTTTACCGTCGAGTGCCGCGGATATGGATTCAATTCCAAGTCCCAGATAACGCGTGGAACAAAATAGAGCTAAAATCACCAGTACAGCACCACCGATGATCCCTTTCAGCGGCTTCCAGAGCTTCAACGCTTTGGAGAGTCTGTCGGCTTCCCTTAACGTTTCCACCAATAACAACGCCACCAAACCAAAATAAAGCCCACTAAGTAATACTTCCAAGAACAGAGTCCGGGAAAAGCCCGTCAGCTGTATGGACTGATGAAAGTAAGTCAAACCGAAGAATCTGGCTATCTGAAAGCTGATGATGGCTGCCACCAAGGAGGGAAAAAGCATTTCTTGAAAGACTCTCCCCAAAACCAAAACCTCTACTGCAAATAATGCCCCGGCAATAGGCGTCCCGAAGACTGCGGCAAATCCGGCACTGATACCGCAGACCACCAATTTTCTCCGATCCTCCTTGGTTAATCTCAATAAATCGGCGAGTCCTGAAGCCATCGCCGCCCCGATCTGGGCGCTGGGACCTTCCTTTCCGGCGGAACCGCCGCCGGCTATAGTGATGATTGTCGCTACTAGTTTGATAGGGACCACAGCCATTGGAATCTTACCCCAACGTTTGTGGACCGCCTCAATAACCTTCTCGGTGCCGTGCCCCTCGGCATCCGGGGCCAGATAACGAATGAGCAGGCTGCTAAGGAAGAAGGCTACCGGAAGTAACAAAAAATAATTGGGTTTCGTTTGCATCCAAACGATGCTCCAGCCCAAAGCCTTTAAAAAAACCGTGGTGGACAGTCCTACAATAATTCCGGTCAATATTGCCAAAACCGCCCATTTGATAATACTGATGAATAACACGGTTTCCTCAACAAATTTCTTATGCATCGATCCCTCACCAGATTTTCTAGAATTATGTACCGTCCTTTATTTTATCTCCTCGTCCTGGTGTAATCAAGTTCACAATCCATCTGGAAATAAAATCATTCATTACCGAAACCCGCGAGCACTCTCGCTCCAAAATATCCATACATTTTCTATTACATCTACATGTAATGATGATTAGATGGCCCGGGATACTGCCATTCGAGAGCGGCTACCGCCGGCCCCTTTTTCCGTATAAGAACGGTGCGGGTTGAGTTCATCCCCAACTTGATAACTAAAGTGAATTTTCTGCCATCATCGAGCTCGGTAACTAATTCCCCTTCCAAAACAAGCAGAACATGACCGCGGCTGCACCAATGGTCCGCCAGATACCCCGATGTATATTCGACAATACGCACCCGAATATTGCCCATTTCAAAGGTACGCCACCTGGCTTCCTCGGTCACTCCCGGATGGATCGTAGGGGGGCACTGCATCCCAATCGATTGTACAAAAAGGGACTCCCTGGATTTTCATGATCTTTCCTCCTGTAAAAATTCATTATCCAAAATTGCATAGCTGTACTCGCTGCCCCGAGTTCCCTTAAACCAGACATTTTTCTCAAAATGCCCTTCACACCGCATGGCCATTCTTTCCAATAACTTAATGGAGCTAATGTTTTCACAATCGGCGATCGCCGTAATCCGATGAACTCCTAGCTCCAAAAAGTCAAAGCTGTATAAACGATGTAATGTTTCAGTCGCCATGCCTCTTTTTTGAAATGAGCATGATAAATTGCACCCAACTTCGGCGTTTCTGGGATCAACCCCATCAAGCTTTAAAGCACAGTCTCCAATTAAGCGGGCACTCTCTTTATTTGCAATTCCCAACTGGAACCATTCTCCCGGAATTCCCAGTTGTGAGTCACGGTATTTCATAATATAAGAAAAAGCCTGATCCGGCGTAAAAGGTTCCCAGTATTGATATCTGGCCACCTCCGGAACGGATCGGTAATTTAGAAAATCTTCAAGATCGTCATTCCCTTATCGCCACAAAAAAGAACCGGGGATTTACATGCCCATCCCCGATTCTCGTTTTTTACCCCCGGAAATTGTGATTTCAAATACTAATCCCCGGATGCATTGAAATTATAAATTGGTTTGATGATCTTGCATCGTCCCGATCCGAAATGATAATACCAGCCATAGATGCGCTTAATCCATGCTCATTCAAGGTAAGAGAGGCAATGTTCTTCATTCTTAATAACTGGTGATTTTACTATCATCCAGCCCTATATATGTAGATGATTCATCCTGAATCTCCGAAACCCGGAAAAGTGAAACTTCGTTTTTGGTAAGTTTTATTTTCAGCTTGATATAACCATTTTCACTTTCCATTCGACTTGTTGTAACCAACGGACGGGCAACTTCTTTCAGAATTTCGATCTTATCTCTGGACGGAAATCTGGGTCTGCCCATCTGGATCCATGTTCTCCACGGGTTGCCATATTCTTCGCTAATGGTATTCCTTTGAACAAATACCGAAGTAAACCACACCGGCAGTTCGATCTCAAGCTCCTTTTCAAAGCCTGCTCCTTTTTCGGAGACTA
>JBLNDC010000579.1:0-8337 GCA_050261255.1 Bacteroidota bacterium | reverse complement strand
CCGCGTTTATTATTAGATGTTCATTAGCGGTTCCATTGGATTGTAGTATTTTCATCCTTTAACGTGCCCCGGCAAGCCGGGAAAGGGTACTGCCTCCCCTCCCCTACGCCTCGCGCCTCTCTCCTGTATTGGCGGAATTCCGTTATTGAGCATAAATGTAAAATTAATTAAAAAAACAGGAAAAAATGGAATTAACAACGAATTTACAAATGTGATTCCCAGTTGATTATTTAAACGGGAGACGACATAGTTCGTATACAGGGAAAAGGTTTAGACGTAAACGAAATTGAACAGAAATGCGGTAGATATGTTACATGCCAGACCAGTCAATCCATCGTGGACATGGCCTCACTATAGAGGTTAGCCAACGAAGAATGGGTGAAGTAATTAATTTATGTGAAAGGGGAGCAAAATGAGTATTTTAAAAAGCATACCAGGATTTAGGACAGGAGTATGGTGGAAGAGTGTAATTGCAATTTTTGGGTATCTCACTATTGTTATTAGTTTAATTGCAACTGAATCAAAGAATTTTCAAGATGTTATCATTGATCTGATTCAAAAAATCGTTATGTTTGGTGTTTTATACATATTGGTTACGAATGTTGGTGGTATTAGAAATAAGCTACCGTTGTTTAAGAGTAAAAAAAAGCTAGCTGGATTTATAGTTTTTGGAATTGTGTATTTGGTTATTGGCGGTACATTTATCAATATTACTGAGACTATGAGAAGTCCTGAATATAAAGCAGTCATTAAAAAAAGTAAAAAAATAGAACAACAGAAAGATAACGAAGCTAAAGAGAAGAAAGAAAAAGAAGAATTGCAAAAAGCAGCCGAGAAAAAGCTATTGGAGCAGTTAACATTTACGGGAGATATGAATTATGAATTGAATGAAAATATAATTACAATAAAAATTACTTCAAATGTACCAGATGGTGGTTTATTTGAAGTTACATTGATTAATGGCGATTTGAATATATTAAGTGAATTTATACCAATAAAGGGTGGTATAATTGAAAAAGATTTTATTATCCCCAAAAAGTGGAAGGCAGGTTATATTGCAGTAACGGCTTTATTCAGATTTAATGTTGAAACAACAAAACAGCCTCAAAATATTTTAGACATCTATGGAAGTACCGGGGAAAAAATGAAAGGCTCTCAAGCTCAAGACAATCATTTAGGAGGCAAGAATGGAGTAATAGAAGGTATCACAATAGCTTATCCAGATGAGGCAACAATTAAAAAAGAGCAAGATAAAGCTTTTCTTAATGTGCTTAACGAAATGATAAGGAAGAGTGATGGTGTTATTTTAAGAATTCAACCGTACCTTCAAGATGATGATTGGTCTACGGTTGCAGTTACTGTAAATGATAGCTGGTATTATTCAGCAGAATATGAAAAGGAACGGTTCGCTGAGCAAATTTCGGAGGTTATTCAAAATGTAATTTATAATAGTGAAAAGGTAGAGAAGGATAGTATTATAAGTGTGTATTTCTTTGATAGATATAATAAAAAGCTTGCTTCTCCAAAGGTGTTTGGGGGTTATAAAATCGAACGTTAAATTTGGGTCGACCAGCCAACCATCCTAGTTCTGCTGTCGAGAAAGTAGATAACTACTGTCCAGTTCCGATTTGGCATATAACCCAGCATCTCCGCTTCGGGCGCGATAATTCGTAGATATTAATTCGAAGAAGAAAGCTGATTCACATAGTTGATTTATAGAAGCTAATTCTATGATGTTGTCGCGCCATACGGCTTCGAAAACATAGGAGCTATGTAATTTCTCAGGCGCGTCGGGAACCAACGGACATTAAGTGCAATGCCTGCTGCGACTCCAGCTTTCTGGCTGGCTAAAAAAGAATGTGAAAGTGAAAATGGGAGGGGTATTTTATGAAAAAAGCTTTTTTTAGTTTGGTAATACTATGTTTAGCTATATTAGTATGTGCTTTTACTTCCAGTAACATTGTATCATTTAAAGATCCTAATTTTAACGACATAACCTATGACAAAATATTAATTGTTGTAAGTATTAATGATTTGAATTTTAAAGAACTTTTTGAGTCAACAGTACAAAGCAAATTATTATCAAATGGGATAAATGCCTTAACTTCAGTAAAAATTATTCCTCCATTACGGAAATATTCTGAAGAAGAGATAACAGATATATTAAACAAAAATGAAATCCAAGCGGTCCTTATCATAAACATATTGAATTATCAAGAAAATGAAAAATATATTCCTCCGATATCACAAACAACATCCGGTAATGCTTATGTCTATGGAAATTCAATCAATTTTAATTCAACTACAAGCACAATTGGTGGGTATAATTTAAAAACTTTAAACGTTCAGTGTCATTATGATTTTGTTGATGTAAAATCAGGAAAAATCGCTTGGATTGCTGAAAGTAAAACTAAAGCGAACGGGTTATTATTCACTACCGAAAAGAGTATTACAAAATATATTTCTGATGCTGTTATTAAGAAACTAATTGAGGATCAATTAATTGTGGCAACAAAGAAATAAATTTGAAAGTGGAAATGTCGCCTCACCATCCCTAGCTCGGCTTAGTGGAGCGGGAGTAACGACAGAAAAAGTACTAGAAAGAAATAAACGAATTGAAAAAGGATCAAAAATATTATGGGATTATATCCAAAACATTGTCAAGGATGCAGTTGAAAAAGGGTATTTGAAAGAAAAATGAGGTCGCCGCCGTCCGTGGCACGAAGTTGTGTTTTGGAGTAATTGCTTTGTTATAGTAGAATAAAAAAAACAAAATAATTTGTATAGTCTTAGAGAGGTTAAATGGAGCCGGATCAAAATTTAGATTGTTGTTTTATCAGAAATAACAATTGGTTTCGTTACCGGGTAGCGGCAATAATTATTGAAAATGATTGTGTGCTAATGGCAAGTAACGAAACAGTTGATTATTTCTATTCAGTTGGTGGCGGGGTACATTTAGGTGAAACGGCTGAAGAGGCTATAGTGAGAGAAGTTTTTGAAGAAACGGGAATAAAATACGAAATTGACAGATTGGCTTTTATCCACGAGAACTTTTTTTCTAATAGTGGCGGCATGCTTAAAGGACTTGTCTGCCATGAAATTGCCTTTTATTTTCTGATGAAATCCAGAGGTACACAGGAACTGAACAGTAATAGTTACTGTCCAGAAGGCAAAGAGTTTATGAATTGGATACCAATTTCCGACTTAAAGAACCTCAAAGCTTACCCTAGATTTTTTACAGAGAAACTAACGAATCTGACTGATACAGATACAATAGAACATATTGTTACGAAAGAATAATATAGGGCCTTACGCTATGTCGCTCTTACTTCACAGGGCATGGTACGTCATCTCAATACAGCAGATAACCCGGAATCTAGATATCTAATTCTCGAGCATGTTGCGAATCTTGTAACCTATTTTGGCTAATGTTTTAACCATCGACCTTTGATCTTTGTTAAGCATTTGCTCCCCACCTCCATGTATGCTTGGAGATGGGTTACCTCGTTTATCATGTTTTACCTCCTTTTTTGGGAGGTGGGTGAATTTTTAATTGCCTTTATTGTTGATTTTATCGTTGCGAATGACAAGCGAGGTCGCGCCCGGCTTGTCCGGGTCTAAGTAGCTTGCACTAAGGCTTAGCCTGCACCTTAAGGTCCATAGACGTCGGTAATCGGCGGACGATATATGAAATAGAACCTAATTGAAAGACTGAGTGGCATCCGTCCACTCCGATTTTGAAGGCTTAATCTGAAAGCCATATAGGGATTTGGGGAGGGTGAAATAAATTGAAAAGGATATATTTTTTAGCTTCATTTATAATTCTGATAAGTCTATATGTTTTTGTTAGTGCTGATAGCAAGTTGCCAACTTTAATAACGCAGGGAAAAAGTATTGAGTCATTCATTCCTGTTGGATGGAAATTAATCAATAAAACCGAAGGAGATTTAAACAAAGATGGCTTAATAGATATAGCTGGTGTTTTAGAGTTGAATAGAGAATATGAGATGGGTTTAGAAGCACCACCCCGTATTTTATTTGTAGCATTTAAGGATAAGAATGGAATATATAGATTATCAATTCAATCTGAAAAAGCAATATTGAAGGCAGATCAAGGAGGAGTTTGGGGAGACCCATTTGTGGGGATTTCAGTTGATCGTGGCTCTATTCTTATTCAATTTTATGGTGGAAGTAATTATAGATGGGCTTATACATATCGGTTTAGGTTTCAGGATAACGGATGGTATTTAATTGGAGCTACAATTGAAAATTACTTCACTGGTACAGGCGAAGGTATAAGAGAAGATTATAATCTCTTAACTGGAATAATGATAAAAGCGACTTTTAAACTGGAAAAGACGATAAAAGAAGAAACTATAAACCGAGGAAAAAAGAAACTGCTTAATCTTAAAGATTTTAATGCCGGTGAGGAAAATGAATTTTGAGATGTGGCATTCCTGGCTATTAGGATGACGGTGGCTACTCCATATATAAACGTGTTGCCGCTTTGGGGGCGGTGATTCGATATGCTGGTTCGAGGTAGAAATCTGATTCATGATGTTATCGCGCACATGGCTTCGAAAACATAGGAGTTATGTAATTTCTCAGGCGCGCCGGGAACCCCCAACGATATATAAAAGAACCCACCATCCAGGCGGGAAAGAATCTGGGGAGTGTTTAAAAGTGAAAAAAAACCTGATTTGGTTGTTACCCATAATGATAATAATGTTTCATTGTTCATGGTTAGAAGCCAGAAGTAGTAATATTGATGAAATGGAATCACTTTTTGATTTTTATGAAAGAATATGGTTATAAAGCATTGTCCTCACCCACATCGCTGGCCCCAAGTCGAAGTGTCACTAGGAACTGGAGGAAAAGCATATGAAAAATATCAAGTTATATAACGTGATTTTTCCTTTGTGGGCGTTATTTTGTATTCCGCCAATTTTATATTTTGTGTTGGTAGGAAATTTCATAATCGATGGGACAGTAATATGGGTGGCGTTATTATTAAACAAAATAAAACTTAAAAAGAGTATCTTATTAATTAAAATTATTCAAGAATGGTGTTTTGGATTATTAGTTGATTTTTTAGGAACCTTATTTATTGATATGTTGACTATGAACGTAGGATTAGTAAGTGAATATATTACATGGGAAAACTTTGTGTCTGTTTTATTATTTTTGTCAACTGTATTGGTTTGTGGGCTGATAATTTCCGTTATAAATTATAAATTGTTTAAAAAAGACATTATGGATAAACGGATTCGATTTAGAATCGGTTTAGCAATGGGGATAATTACTGCTCCATGGACGTTTTTAATTCCAGCAATATGGTTTTATTAAGTGAAGAATTAAAAATTACCGACCAGCTAACCGTCCATGGTTCGGCTGTCGGGAAAGCGAATACCGCTGCCCGGCTCACCACAGTGGCTAATACGGGATTATCGCTTCGGGGGCATTAATTCGAAGAAGCTTATTCGAAGAAGAAAACTGGCTCAAGAAGTTAATTCAAATAAGTTTATTCATGAGGTGGGCGCGCCCGGCTTCGAAAACATAGGAGTTATGTAATTTCTCAGCCACGTCGGTAACCCGCAACGATATACGAAATGGTAGCTAAATTTTGGCCAATGGCGGCATCGTGCGCCATTTAAAAGAAAGTAGGTGAAAAATATGGCAAAAGAAATCCTTTCCCGTTGTGGATTTAGATGTGATTTATGTCTAGCTTATCAAGAAAATATAGCTAAAAATGATCAAAGACAAATATTAAGTGATGGATGGTTTAAATATTTTGGATTCAGAATTGAACCGAATTTAATTATTTGTAACGGATGTGTTGGTGATGGGTGTTTAACTTCAAAAACATTAGATGTAGACTGCCCAATCAGACCATGCACAATTGAAAAGGGATATGAAAATTGTTCTCAATGCGATGATTTCTTATGCGAAAAATTCAAACAAAGGTTAGTTGATTTTGAGGATATCCAAAAGAAAAGTAAGGTAAAGATCCCTCAAAGAGATTATAAATTGTTTATTTCTCCTTATGAAAATAAGAAACGGATTGAAGACTTAAAACAAAAAGCGAATAATTTTTCGCGTATGTTAAATAAAGAGATAATTCCCGATGAAAATATCATGATTAAGTTTATTGGGAATGAAATTGGGATTATGTGGCAAGATTTATTAACTTTTATTGATAATAATTTTAATTTGAGAAAAAGTGTAATTTTTTATGGCAAGAATTATGGATGGGCTGTTCAATATAAGCAAAGTAACAAGACGGTTTTAACTTTATTCCCTGAAAGAAAAGCATTTACGGCCTTGATTATTTTTGGTAAAAAAGAATTGGAAATAATCGAACCGAATTTGGGGTTAATATCAGTAAATACTGTTGATCTAATACATAATACCCAGCAGTTTCATGATGGGAAATGGGTATTTCTAAGGGTTTTAGATAAAGTAACTTTAAATGATTTATATGCTTTGTTGGATTTAAAAAAGAAACCAAATAAAAAGAAATAACGCCCTCCCTGGCTATTGATGGGGTGGCGGTTACGGCGTAAACAACGAGTTGCAGGCTCCATTTACAACAACCCGAAAAATTTGCCCCAGCCCTTCCAGAAACTATTAAGGGAAAGCTCTTTTCTCTTAACCAGTTCCTCCAGGACCGCTAATTTGTATTCGACCTGTACCGGACCGGATTGATTCCCTTTGAAGGTCGGCGCGTCCGGGTCCAGCAAACATAATGGCGGATACAAAACGCACCACCAATTCTTACCCTCACCCCGGCCTAAAACAACCTTTAACCCCTTATACTCCCCTGCCGGCAAAAGTCCAAATGGATAAGCCACTTCCGGAAAGTCGAACTGCTCCAAACTAACCTTGACATTCAAATCCCGGTCCTCTTCCGCAATGACTTGGCGGGCGGCCTTTTCCAGTAAAGGCAGGTTCGACTTTAAAATCTCTTCCGCCGCGGCCGGATCCTCGATCTTAAGCAGCAATGGTTCAGTCACCTGAATAATTCGATCTCTGACTTTCAGTTTTATTTCTTGATCTTTGGGTAGATTACTATCGGCAACTACGTGCAGCCGGATTAGATTATTCCGGTTATAAGTCTCGATCACCGGCTCGACTATCCGGGCCAGTCCCGAACCTAAACACCCGATTATCCAAAACAGTACCACAATGATACCGGCGATTAATAAACGATAACGAAACAAGTTGTCTAATCCTCCTTATACCTGGTTTCATTCAAAATCTACCTTTTAAGTCTCAAATGCAACCCGGTAATTATTGCTCCAGCTCATTATTTTCCGAAATATAACGCTTCATATGTTTTAGAGCGCTCTTCTCCAACCGGGAGACTTGGGCTTGAGAGATTCCGATTTCATCGGCGACCTCCATTTGGGTCCGGCCGTCAAAGAACCGCATCTTTAAGATGAGTTTTTCCCGATCATTCAATTTCGACATCGCCTCTTTGATCGTCAACCCTTCCAGCCATTGGCCATCCAAATGACGCTCGTCGCTGATTTGGTCCATCACGAAAATCGGGTCGCCCCCGTCATGATAAATAGGTTCAAAGAGCGAAATTGGCTCCTGGATCGCATCTAAGGCAAAGACCACTTCTTCCCGGGGCACTTTCAGCTCATCGGCAATCTCCGCCACAGTCGGTTCTTTAGCATTCTTATTGACTAATGCGTCCCTGACTTGTAAGGCCTTATAAGCGATATCCCGTAAAGAACGGCTAACCCTTAAAGGATTGTTGTCCCTGAGGTAGCGCCTGATTTCACCGATGATCATCGGAACGGCATAAGTCGAAAATTTTACATTTTGAGAAAGGTCAAAATTATCAATGGCTTTCATCAGCCCGATACAACCAACTTGAAATAAATCGTCAACATACTCGCCACGATTATTAAAACGTTGGATCACACTCAGAACCAGTCTCAAGTTGCCCTGAATCAACTCTTCACGGGCGGACTGTTCCCCTGACTGCAGTCTTTGCAATAGTTCCCGCATTTTACTACTGGACAAAACCGGAAGCTTTGCGGTATTGACACCGCAGATCTCAACTTTATTCACTAACATCCAGCGTTCACTCCCGTTTTTTCGCTTAGCGTGCGTCTAAGATTGATTATTGCCAAGGGGATCGTGATTTATACCCGTTTTATATGGTTTTCAGATGTTAGCCCATTTAAACCCCGGATTTTTGAAATGCAAAAAAATAACAAACCCCAGTTAAATAAGGGTTTGTATCTTGATCACAAGCGCAATAATTTTTTCCAAATATATGTAAAACTTTCGACTTATTTCAACATCTCCGCTAATTTTTCCCCA
>JBLNDC010000578.1:0-2810 GCA_050261255.1 Bacteroidota bacterium | reverse complement strand
GAGTTGAATCATATGGGAGAATGCGGGACCCATTCTTACCGTAATATTAGCCGGGATAAAATCGATATGGCCCTTGCGGCTTTGAAAAAACACGGTGCGACTATAATTGGAAACAATCCCTGGAAGGTGGATACCCACTACTCCGGAATTAAAATAGCGGCTAAGTGGGACCGGAACTCTCAAACGATCGATCTGACCGTCACCGATTCGGATGGGTCGATACCTTGTTCAATGATCTGGACCTATCTTGATAACATTATCGCGAAATATTGCAGATAATCGTCCCCAACCAATTTTAGCCCCCCATTAAGAAGGCATAATTATGATTTTGCGAGATAATCGCCTAACATAATTTTACAATTATGTTAAATGCATTTCGATGTAAGCTTGATAGAGATCCTAAAAATATGAAACAAAATACAATATTTTCAAGGTATAAAATTTAATTTTGTGGTCGATAATGATACTAATACTGCAGTGGAGACAAAACTCCCTTACTAGAAAATAGGGCTTGGGCATTATTTACTTATTCCAAATATTTAAATATAATTAATACTGCGTCTCGTTTCGACTTGAATTACTTCGATAATGGAATAAAACCCTTTAATCAAGTATTGAGAAGGTGTTTATGATGATTGTTTCCGAAGAACAAGTCCGCAATGTCCTGAAAATCCATTACCAACTCCAAGCCGAAAATAAAAACGCTTCCCGGAAGCCTAAAGCTGAAACCGTACTTCCGGATCTTTCCTCACGCAACCAGGAGATAAAATTCGTCAAAGTATCTCTTGCGGATTCCTCCGATATCCGTAAAGAACGGGTGGCAGCTTTAAAAGATAATATTGCCAAAGGGAAATATCAGCCAACCGCGATCCATATTGCTTCCAAAATGGTCAACCGCAGCTTGGTCGATAACACCTTGGTTAAAGTTAATTTTCACGATTGAGTAGGGATGATCCAGCCAAATCCTCACTTTGAACAATAAATACTATCTTCGGATGTAAGATAGTTTTGGCGTTAAAAAGTTTTTTTCAAAAAATCAATAATCTCTTTCGCTTTAGGCGGACATCCGTTAAGGTGAAGATCGCAATTCCCAGTACAAGAACCGACTCCTATCCCGTGAATATCTTGATTCCGATAACCCTGCCCAATACATATTTTCTTTCTAAACCCCTTAAGCTCTCCGCGCTCCTTCAGCCGTCCCAAAGCATGAATCAAACTTCCGTAACATGCGGAGCAAGCTTCTCGAGCCTCAATGTATTCCGCCAGTTCTTGCACTTTTCTAGTCTTCGGTATCGGATTGCGATAATGATCCTGATTCAGTTCAATTACATCGTCAAAATTGTTTTCCATCCGGCCTACCCCTATTTTGTCTGCTAAACCGATATAAGGTACCTCATCAAGGTTATATCCCAGCAATTGGGCGGCATAGCTATCAATCAAGACCGGATCGAACCCGGCGATCAAACGGTTCATCTGTACCGGATTACCGCCTTCTTCAAAGTCTAAGTCTCCCATCATCCCATCCACTATAATTAAGTTTTGTTTTAGAATCTTATTCAAGTAAGCGATTGGCTTATGCAAACCAAGCGTATGAAAACGCCGTTTTTCAGAGTTGGGGATACAACCTTTTAGGTTTTTTAAAGCACAAGTGATACCGGTCTGACAATGCCCTTTCAATACCGGAATATTGATCAAATAATCGACTTCCATCGCCTTATTACAAATCTTTAGGGGAAAGCCTCCCGCATCATACTCCCGACAACCGTCTTGTTGAAGGTCAACCAGTTCCACAGCATACTTTTGGGCTAACTCTTGATAACCGCAAATCCGGAAAGCTTCCGAGGTCCGATCGCCCACCCAGGAACCTTCTAAAATGGTGAGCCGCTGATAACCTTTTGACTGAAAGTACTCAATTATACCAGCCACTAAAGCGGGTGAAGTGGTAGCCCCTGATGTATGAGCCTTGGCCACAACAAGATTTGGTTTGAGGCCGATTAAGGCATTTTGGTCTAAACCTTGTTCGGGGCGGATTTTGCTTAACAGGGTTTTCACCATTGCCTGCGGTTCTTCGCCATAAATCACCATAATTTCAGCTTGATTCATATCGGCTTTTCTCCTTTTCTCACCTGATTATAAATCCTTCGCAGATACATTAAAAGGATCCTATTTTGCTTATCAAAGATCGAAAGCGGGTCTTGATCAAACCCCCAATAAAACTGCCATGGATCCCTAATCCGTAGCGCTTAATTTTTTTCAGAGCCACTACCAAATCGCGGTGTTTATTCTAATACTTGCCGCATTCGGCTAAACTCTCTTCATTTGGAGTTATCAATCAGACCTTCATCAACCCTTCTAAATAACCTTCCAATTTCCCTTTGGACAAATCGGTATCAATCCCCATTTGCCCAAAACTGTAATAATCAAAGATGGTTGTTTCATAATGGTTCCGGATTTCTTCATCCAAAAGCCGCCCGGCGTAAATAGCCTCTAAAAGCTCCGGACCGTTGGTTCCCTGGTTTAATACATGATAAGTCACTCCCTGATCGGGAAGAAGTTCCCAAAACCCATCTTGGACCCAAGTCCGGTTTGGGACATAAATTAACAATACGTGTCGGGTATCGGTTTGTGATCCGGAGATGGAAAAGCCAAAAATCTTTCTCTCCTGAGGTGAGGAAGATTTAAGGTATTTATATCCGATATTCCAATCGCGGAGCTTGGCCACGAGCTCTTCAAAAACTATTTCTTTAAATTTAAAGTCGGGATCTGAAACTGAAAAAAGAGAACTATCGATCTCAATCAGAAGATCCCGC
>JBLNDC010000577.1:0-5824 GCA_050261255.1 Bacteroidota bacterium | reverse complement strand
GAGAAGCGCTTGTCACCGCCGCTGATCCGGGATCAAAGATCAAGGAACTATTGGGAGAATAGTAATGATACCGGTTAAGGTTTGCGGTATTACTAATTTAGAAGACGCTTTAATTTGCGTAAGCTATGGAGTCTCAGCGCTGGGGTTCATCTTTGCACCTTCCAAACGCCAAGTGGACCCGGAAAAGGTTTATCAAATCTCCCGGCAGCTTTCGCCTTTCATCGTTAAAGTAGGAGTTTTTGTCGATGAAGATCCGCATCGCATCAAGGAGATTTTAAAGGACTGCCGCCTTGATTTGGCGCAGTTGCACGGCAAAGAAGTTCCTGATGACTGTGAACTTTTGGAAGGCCGGGCGATCAAGGCGTTTCGGGCCGGTTACGATCACCCCGATCCGATATGGAAAGGTGCGGCGCTCCGTGGCATTTTAATAGATTCTTATTCTGCGGAAGTCGCCGGTGGAACCGGAACGGCGTTTGACTGGAAGCTGGCTGCAGATTATCGGCAATTAGGGTTTCCCTTGATTTTAGCCGGAGGATTGAATCCTGATAACATTGAAACAGCTGTCCGGGCCGTCCGGCCCGATGGGGTTGACCTGTCCAGTGGGGTGGAACGTGGGCCGGGGGTGAAAGACCCGGAGAAGATCGCGAAGTTGATGGAGAGAATTAGAAGAATATAAGAGCAGGCTAAAGAAGTGAAAGTTGGAAATTTGGGCGAAGACCTCTCTCTTGCTCTCCCCCAATAGAAGATTTTCATAATTGCCGAATCAGGGGGAGAGTAACCGATGCCTTCGATGGCTAAATGCTTTTAAGGTTCAGTGGCTAGGGTTACTCTTCCCTTTTGAAACAGCTTCTTGATTAACATCCTAGGGAAAAGCAAGAGTTTGGTCGTTCTTAGGCTAATTATTAAAAACAATTACCCAAGAAACCGTTCTGAAGCCTCAGCCAAAAACTTTCTAACTTCTGGATTCTGTCTTCTAAAAAAATGAGGTGATCAAAATATCGACCTATCAAAAATGGTACTTTGGCGAATATGGCGGAAGGTATGTGCCGGAGACCCTAATGGCGGCTTTAGATGAATTGGAAGCAGCTTACCGGAAATGTGCCGTAGATCCGGAGTTCAAGGCGGAGTTGGACTATTTATACCGTTACTATGCGGGACGGCCTACTCCTTTGTATTGCGCCGAACGTTTCAGCCGGGAGCTTGGCAAGGGGAAAGTTTATTTCAAACGGGAAGACCTTAACCATACCGGCGCCCATAAGATCAATAATGCTCTGGGCCAATTTTTACTGGCCCGGCGAATGGGCAAAGGCCGGATTATTGCCGAAACCGGGGCCGGGCAGCACGGAGTTGCCGCCGCCACAGTCGCCGCCAAGTTCGGCTTGGAATGCGTGGTTTATATGGGCGAGGTGGATATCGCCCGGCAGGCGCTGAATGTGTTCCGGATGAAGCTCTTGGGCGCTGAGGTTCGACCGGTGACTTCGGGGAGCAGGACTCTGAAAGACGCCACCAATGAAGCGATCCGGGACTGGGTCACTAATGTGGACGATACTTATTACCTAATCGGTTCGGTGGTAGGGCCTCACCCGTACCCGGCTATGGTCCGGGACTTTCAGGCGGTGATCGGCCGGGAGACCAGGTCCCAATTGGAAGAGCTTGAAGGAAGGCTTCCCGACTATGTGGTGGCTTGTGTCGGCGGCGGGAGCAACGCCATGGGGATCTTCAACGAATTTATCCCGGAACCCGGTGTCAAGCTAATCGGGGTCGAGGCTGCCGGGAAGGGCTTAGAAACCGGAGAACATGCGGCTTCGCTGGGTAAGGGGAAACCGGGAGTATTGCACGGCGCTAAAAGCTACTTGCTTTCCGATGTCGACGGCCAAATTATCGAGGCCTACTCAATCTCCGCCGGACTGGATTATCCGGGTGTCGGGCCGGAACATAGTTTTTTAAAGGACAGCGGCCGGGTTGATTACCGGGTGATTAGCGATCGAGAAGCATTAGAAGCTTTTGAATATCTGACCCGGACCGAAGGGATCATTCCGGCCTTGGAGAGCTCCCATGCGGTGGCCGAAGGGATAAAACTAGCCCGGATACTGGAACAGGATGAAATAATGGTAATCAACCTTTCCGGACGGGGCGATAAGGATATTAATACCGTAGCCGAGGTTATGGGGGTGAAACTATGAACCGGGTGGCATTGGAGTTTCAAAAATTACGGGAATCGGGCAAAAAAGCGTTTATCCCTTATGTTATGGGAGGAGATCCCGATTTATCAAGTCTGCCGCGAATACTGGAGACTTTGGCCGAGGTCGGAGCGGATCTGATCGAAGTGGGGGTCCCCTTCTCCGACCCATTGGCCGATGGGCCGGTGATCCAAGCGGCCGGGGTTAGGGCGCTTCGAAATGGTTGTACCTTGAATAAACTCCTGACTGCCATTAAACCGGTGGCAGCTTCATTGGCCACTCCCTTAATGTTGATGATCTATTATAACCAGATTTTACAACGGGGTTTGGAGCGTTTCATGGCAGAGGTTAAGGAGGCCGGTTGCGCCGGGTTAATCATCCCCGATTTACCGCCGGAGGCTGCTGAGGGGCTGCATAAATTAGCCGCTGATTTGGAAATCGGATTAAACTTTCTAGTGGCACCCACTAGTAAGGATGAACGGATTAAAGCTGCTGCAAAAGCCAGCACCGGATTTTTATATGCGGTTTCCTTGAAAGGCGTTACCGGAGCGCGAAACAACCTACCAACAGAACTACCAGATTTTATCATGCGGGTTAAAAGTCTTAGTGATAAACCGGTTGCGGTGGGTTTCGGCATCGCCACACCCGATCAAGCCAGGATGGTGGCGGGGTTGGCGGATGGGGTTATTATCGGGAGCGCGATTGTGAAAGCGGTGGCCGAGAACGCAGCCTTGGACCGGGCGCGATCCTTCGTGAAAGAGTTGCGGGAAGCGATTTAGTTCCTTTCATTCAACAGACTGATCAACTCCTGCCGGTTATTGACAGCGAACTTATGATAGATATTTCGCAAATGGAATTTCAGCGTGTTGGGGGAGATATTCAATTTCTCGCTGATAAAAGGGTTATTGCGGCCTTTCAGGATTAAGGCCAGGATTTCGGTTTCCCTCACGGTCAAATCATGATTTTGAATAAATTTTTCGTAATCCGGTCGCTGAAAATCAACATGTTGATCCTCAATGAGCCGACCATTGGCTATTATCAAATCTATTTTTGTTTCATTCTTCTCCGAACCTTCACCACTGTTCTCCCAGCCGGTGAAGGTTTCTTTTTTGTCTTGAAAGACAAAGACAGTCAACAAAGTTACCAAACCGGCGATGACCGCCAGGGTATCAATGGGGCGGTCGAGCGGTATCAGCGCCGCTAAAACCGTAAAAATTAAATTTCCCCCGAACATCGCCAAAGTGATCCAGAACATGCCCAGTCCTAAAACAGCCGTTGGCCGGGAATGACCGCGGGCGACATAGACGATGACCAACCAGGTATACATATCGAACAATGCGAACCCCGCCTGGAGAAAGAGAAACGAGATTACGGCGAACTTTCCGGTAAAAAACGGAAACAGGATAAACCCGGCGGCCAGCAGTGGCAAAACCGGCCGGTATAACCAGCGCAAGTCAAGATCCTCAATGAAATGCACGGCGCAACCGGCAAGAATGACTACCGCCATATATGAAAAATTGGAGATCCAGAAAAAGCCGGCAAAAACATATTTGGACCCAACCAGTTTAAACATGAGACCGCCGGCGGTATAAAAAAGGATGATCAACCAGATCAGTTTCAGTGGAAAAGCATGTCCCGACGTAATTGGGGATTTACTCTCCGTTGGAGCGCTGCTGGGAACCCGCGCGGTTTGACGTAAAATAAGCGTCAAGATCAACCAGGGGAGGAGCAGCAGGATGGCGGTCCCGGTATTGAAATCCAGCATGACACCGGCCAGCAAAAGGATACTGGCGATGATGATGGCGCCGACAAAGATGAGGGCGAAGTTTTTCACAGAGACACTTAAAAAAACCTCCAACCAACCTAGGAGAAAAATAACGAGACAACAAGCACCAATGGCGATTAGCGGGTAGATAAGCCAGCCATAAGCAGGGCCAAATCCGGACCAATCATGGGGCAAGCGGCAGATGAACCAGGTGCTGGCCGATAAGAAGAGCGCGGCGGAGAATAATAATTTTTTCCGGGCCGTTAAAGCGGGATAGGTTAGCCTTCCGGCGCAGAGATAGGTAAGAGCGGTACAAAGCATGAAGAATAAAAAGTAAATATCCGGATTGCCCGGCCATTCTTTGAGGGCGGCTGTGAACACCGGACCACTCAAGAAAAACAGCCAAAGCCATCCGACCGTTAGTCCGAAGCCGATAAGTTGCCAATACATTTTATGCTCCCGTAATCTTATTACTCGTTGAAAGAATAATGCCCCCGGTTATCAAGAAAGCCAGTTGCGAAAGTTAAATGTCAGGTATCATTTTCCTCTGTTATACCCTACATCTTACATTCTAAATACTTCGACATTTATTCGCCGTTCAAGCCAACCTACCCTTCAGGGGTAGTAACAATTTTATTTTTTTTAGTGTATCTTTTAAATCAGAGATTTAATTCTAATTTGTTAAAATCTTAGCCCCTTGGGGGGTGAGACGGCGATAGTACCAATATCCAGTCGGAGATCAAACTGAACCAAGGCACCGCCGAGCTGGGGGAAATCGGGCTGGAATACCACGTTAAATTTTTTTTCCACGGAGTTGAGCCTATTTATATTGAATTATGTAAAAGCTGTGGCAGCATCAACCGGCTGTATATAAAGAATTCCGAAAGAAACTGGTGCATTAAAAAAGATTAACGGAGGTTATGAAAAATGAAAATGAGGGCCATTTTTTTGTCAGTTCTTCTGATAATGGTATTAGCCTTTGGATTTTCCGGTTCGGGCATGGCCGATCAAGATGATTGGAGCGCGGTGGTCAAAGGGAATAATGATTTTGCTTTTGATCTCTATCGGGTTACCGCTTCGGAAAAAGGCAATCTGTTTTTCTCCCCGTACAGCGTCTCTTCGGCGTTAGCCATGACTTATGCGGGAGCGCGCGGCGAAACCGCTAAACAGATGGAGAAAACGCTCCATTTTGATTTGGCCGCTAATAAACTCAATCCCGGTTTCGCCGGGCTGATGCAGAAGTTTAATGCGCCTGGTAAAAGTTATCAGCTGTCGGTGGCTAACGCCTTATGGGGGCAAGAGGGGACTAAGTTTTACCCGGAATTTGTGGAGATAACCCAAAAATATTACGACGCCGGTTTTAAACAAGTGGATTACAAAAATAAAACTGAACAGGCAAGACAAACGATTAATAATTGGGTCGAGACGAAGACGAATCATAAAATCAAAGAACTGATTAAACCGAAAATTCTCAATAAATTAACCCGGTTGGTCTTAACCAATGCCATTTATTTTAAAGGCCGCTGGGAGTTCCGGTTTAAACCGAATTCGACTATAAAAGCGCCTTTTTATATAACGAATGAAGAAAAGAACGATATACCGCTGATGTATCAGTTGGGCAAGTTCAAATACGCCGAAACCGACGAGTTGCAAATCTTAGAATTGCCCTATAGCGGCGGCGAAGTGGCGATGGATATTCTGCTGCCCAAACCCAAATCCGATTTGGTTTCGCTCGAATCCCGCTTACAGTCCGCCAATTTTCAGTCCTGGCTCG
The DNA here is from genome assembly GCA_050261255.1 of Bacteroidota bacterium. Taxonomy (GTDB): domain Bacteria; phylum Bacillota; class UBA4882; order UBA8346; family UBA8346; genus JAAYHS01. Next base: position 105 of record JBLNDC010000577.1, on the reverse strand, counting down.
ATCAGATCTCGGCGAAGCAGGTGGAAGTGTTTTTACCCCGGTTTAAACTGGAGAAAGAATTAATGCTAGGCGATTACTTAAAGAATTTAGGAATGAAGGACGCTT
>JBLNDC010000576.1:0-3819 GCA_050261255.1 Bacteroidota bacterium | reverse complement strand
TTAACCAAGAAACTAGAAAACTTCACCCTAGTACCGATTGTTATAAAGGTTTGGGTTATTCAATTCATCCCTTGCCATTAAGCGAAGATTCCCAGGGAAATTTATGGGGAACCTATAAAGTCTCACTTGGCGATAATAATTACTTGGTTAGGGAAAGAATTTTTGATCAAGCCGGTAATAGCTGGCCTGATGTCTCAGCCTGGTACTGGAACGCGCTCTGGAATAAGACCGAAGGACCATGGTGGAGTATAGTAATGTCGGAAAAATTAAAACACCAATGATTTTACATTGGAATTTCAGATAAAATTCTAACCAGTGGTTTCCACCGCTATCAAAAAGCTGTACGACCCGAACATCGTTTTGTCTCAGTAATATCAAATAGGAACTTTTGCCCAATCATTCCGTTACTTGTTTTATAGATGATTTTATTTTGGAGGTGTTACCGATGGAAAAATTCATAAAGAACCTTAAAAAAGAATTGGACAAAGGAATTGCGGTAGTTGGCGCCAAGTCCAAAGAGATAATTGAAACCACAAAAATTAAAAACCAGATTGAAGAATTAAAAGAATTAAAGAATCGAACCCTTCAGGAAACCGGAGAGATCGTTTACCAAATGTCTCTCGATCCCAACTATAACGGCGAGGATGCCATCAAAGAAAAATGTCAATCCCTTGCCGATTTGGACCAGCAAATTGAGGCTAAAGAAATAGAATTAAAAAAAATTTACCAGGAAGCCCGAGAGGCTGCCGGCAAATCGATTTGTGAATCTTGTGGCGCGGTCATGGAGGAAGGCGTCAAATTCTGTAGTAATTGCGGCGCCAAAATTATCAAAGTCGAGAAGAGTGAATAAAAAATGCAGTGTAAAAGCCAACTCTCGTCGCCTTGGTAATTTTTAAGGGTGTTTATTCATAATTTATAGAATAGTGATCCCAAATATCTCAAAGGAGCCCCACTATGAAAAGGATCCTATTTTACCCTTTTTGGGCGTTGGAGAGTTTGTTTGATCGGGCACTGGCAATAGTCGGTTCGATCAGCTTAGCTCAATTCCCCCAATTATACAGCCAATACTTGCAAAGATTAGGCGGGCATCTGGATGAAGCCCGCCGTATTGTAGCTGAATATTCTGAAGCCGCAGCCTCTTTTAATCTTTCCCTTCATGATTACATCAGCATTCATCAAACCGCGTCAAACCCGGTACTCCAATCAACCGGAACCATAATCGACAATTCCCTAGCCCGTTTAGGCCAATTAGAAAAATCTTTTCAGGCTTTAGAAAATAGTACCCTCTTCAACCGCTGGTGGCTCTTTTTGAAAAACTTAGATCCGGCCATTTTTCGGCAAACCTGCTCCCAATATACACCGGGGCTTCCCTTAACAATTGAAAGTTTATGCTATGCCCTGGCCGGTTTATTAATTACCTGTGGGATCTATCAGGGCATAAAGTGGATCATTAAAAAACTATTTTATAAATTTACCCATTCCGGGTCCATCACAAACAGCCAATGGCTTTCCGGCTGAAACAGCACAAGTTGAACATTATTACAATATTAAGCCTCAATAAACAGTGTTAGTTATAATTCAAATTTTAGCCCAAGTGAAACTGAATGATTCTCGGTTGTATCCACTCCCAGCACCCAAGTTTGGCCTTTAACGTTCACCCCAAGCTTACAGCGATAGCCTTCAAAATCAGGATCGCCCAGAGCGGATAAGGTCAATTGATAATTTGGTTCATTAATAGCCAATCCCGCATCCCAAACATAGCGAGTGGTAAATTCCTCGGTATCAGTCAGGAACGACCATGGATAGTATTTGGCAAAAAAAGTAACCCCATTCCAAGGTTTAGTCTGGTCCCCGAAACCTAATAAAACTGCTTTTTTCCGGTCCGGTCCTATTCCTTCGCCGGCGGAAATATCGAAATAGGCCTCGTCGTCAGGCCTAAATTTCCGATTCAAGCTTATTGAATAGTAATTTTCCCCTTCATATAATAATTTAAAACTGGTCATTGGACTTGTGGCGTAATATAGATTTACCCATGGATCGATCAGGTCGTGTTTTTTTATTGACAAACCTATTTCCAAGGAATTTGAAACTGTGGGTATATTTTGCTCCGAATCAGATTCATTTAAAAAAAGTCCATCCAGGTCGGCTACGGAGAGTACATTTTGCTGGGAGGCGGCTAATACTTGCTGGACATTTAAAGGCAAAGCCTCTATGGTTAGCATATAATAACGGGCTTCTTGGTGTTGATATTTTCCTAAGAATAACCGTCCCTTTTTTTCCGATACCTTTCTAACCACCGCTACTGTCCGGAGGGTTCCCGGCTTGGTTAGGATGGTTGTTAAGACAGAATTAATCCGGTTTTCATAACCATTAATATTTATTTCTGAAAGTACCTCACCACTGGATGGGTCGACATTAACCGGGGTGACCGATAATGAAAAGTTTTGATCTTCTTCCGGTTCATCTCCGACAAAATGGTATTTGGAACTCACTTTCATCGTTTTTCCCGGTAAAACCAGCACTCGCGGCTGTCTCAGCCGGCCTTCCAAACTTTTGGATTCCATCATTTTACTCTGCAACCGTAAATGCCCTTCGGTCGATATTTGATCGGGAGTAATAATCGTTCCCTTATTTTCGGAAATGTTTGAACTTGAAAGGGTACCGGAAAAGAGAACATCTAACTCTTTGGTATTTATAAGTTCAAAAATGGAAAAATTGTAAATAACCGAAAGTTGGGCCCCTACCTTCTTGGCTTTCCAAATCCCATCCAACACTTGATTAATCATTGAAGACGGAGCTTTGACAAACACAACTCCCAGTGCTTTATCATAACTCAGATAGGATTTAAAACTTTCCATGCATTGACTCATTTCGTCGGTTAGGAAACCAACTGGAATCTGAAAGGAATCCCAGTGAGCAAACACGCTCAAAGGTGACCCGGGACCCCCGATCAAATAATAATTGTCGATTTTTTGATAAGAATAACCGAATGGTTCCAAGACTTTGGTTAAAATGGTCTCTGCCGGCCAATCATACTGAATAGTTTCGGTTACTAAACCCTTTAAATTAGGGTCAACAATAAAAGTAAATCCCAGCCAGGAACCTATTTTTTCCAGCGCTTCCGGAAGAGGCGTGTTTTGGATACTTAATTCATAACCATACCTTCTCATACTCGCGCTAACACTATTAAAAGCGGAAAGCAAAAAAAACATTGCAATGGTTAGACCTACTCGCTTTAATTGATCCTTTGCATACATTAGTTAAGCACCTCAGCGGTTAGAAAGATCAGCATCTGACTGTCCATTTGTTCGCTCTTCTTTTCCTTAAAAAAGAACCTAACAATAGGAATGTCTCCCAACAGGGGCGTCTTCTGCTCACCGCTCTTGCTTTGTTTCTCGGTCAATCCCGCAATCATCATTGTATGCCCAGGCACCAACCGAACCACCGAATCGAATTCCCTCGTCTTTACCAGAATGCGATCTTTCTCTTCCTGTTCGATTCCGCTTACTTTTTGATTAACCGCCAATTCCAGATAATCTGAATAGACTCTGGGGGTAACTTTTAAAGATATTCCCGCCTCAACGGTTTCCGATTGGTTGCTGTAACTCGAATCTTCCGTTTGTAAAATGATGGTCTTCTTATCGCCGACAAAAAGTTGGGCGGTCTTCCCTTCGGTGACCACTACAACCGGATCAGCCTGCACCGTGGCTTTATTCTTTTCACTGAGCAGTTTAATCTCTGCTAAGACAGTACCGAAACTCCCTACACCCTCCAAGGTAATTAATCTTTGACCAGCGTCAAATGTAGCGGAGCGGAAAT
>JBLNDC010000575.1:0-3379 GCA_050261255.1 Bacteroidota bacterium | reverse complement strand
CTACCGCATTAGCCGGCGGACATGTCGATATGCGGATCGGAAAAGTCGGCAGTGTTTATGCTCAATTAAAAGCCGGAATCATCCGGGTCATCGGGGTTATGGATACCCAACGTAGCAAATTTGTACCGGATGTCCCCACCATGATTGAACAGGGTTATAAAGACTACACCTGGTATAATGCGACAGGTATTTCCGTTCCAAAAGGCACTCCCTCTGAAATCGTGGATATTCTCGCCAATGTTATTAAAAAAGCAGTTGAACAAGAAGACGCGAAAAAGAAGCTTAACGATTTGGCATTGAACGGCTACTACCTTGGACCGAAAGAATTCACCAAATACTGGAAAGACTTTGAAAAGACTATCGCCCCCTTAGTTAAAGAAGCCAAGTCTCAGCAATAGTAAACTGAAGTAATTTCAAGGCATGGAACTGTAGGACGATTTACTGCCTACAGTTCCTAACCCGAGACTATGGCTATTAGCCGGAAGGAGGAAAGGGCTACCTTGAAAACTATGAAACGGACCTATCAAATCACGAGTATTGTGTTATTGGTGTTAGCGCTTGTTTTAGGCTTTCAATCGCTGCAAATGAGATATTTCACTTCACTCGGCCCCGGACCCGGTTTCTTTCCATTATGGTTATCCATCTTAATGGCTATCCTAGCGGTAACCATGTTCATACAGGCTACTTTCGGTAAAGCCGGTCCTTTACCGGCCAACTTCATTCCGGATCGTGAAGCCTGTAAAAAAATGGGATCGGTTGTGGCGGCGATCATCGGAGTCATCTTATTACTCGAACCACTCGGTTTTTGTTTTACCATGTTTGGATTTTACCTTTTTTTATTAACCACCCTGGGGCGGCAAAATTGGGTAACTAGGATTATCATCGCCTTGAGCGGCAGTTTCGGCATGTATTACGCATTCGTTCATTGGCTTGCCTGTCCGCTGCCCATCGGATTGTTAGGGATTTAATAAGCTTAAGCTTAATCTATGGAGCAGGGTAAAGTTGGCTTAAACATAGTTTTGGGGGAATTTTCATGAATACGTTACAGTTATTGCTCAACGGATTCGTCACTGCTCTCCAACCCATGAACCTTATCTTTGCGCTGGTCGGAAGTTTAGTAGGCACACTGATCGGAGTATTGCCTGGTATCGGGCCTTCAGCCGCGACCGCGATTTTGATTCCGTTGACCTTTGCGCTTGATCCTACCGGCGCCATTATCATGCTGGCCGCTATTTATTACGGCGCTATGTATGGAGGAACTATTACTTCAATATTAATTAACGTACCTGGCGAAGCAGCCTCAGCAATTACTTGCCTGGATGGGTATCAAATGTCCAAGAATGGCCGGGCGGGGGCGGCGCTGACTATTGCCGCGGTCGGTTCTTTTGTCGGCGGATGTGTTTCAGTCGCGGCTTTAGTGTTGGTTGCCCTTCCCCTTTCCTCACTGGCGCTCAAGTTTGGGCCGCCGGAATTTTTCGCTTTGATGCTGATCGGAATGACAATGGTTACCGGACTAGCCGGCCGCTCGATCAACCGTGCTTTGCTGTCAGCCGTTTTCGGTCTATTAGTAGCCATGATCGGAATGGATCCGGTCCAGGGTGGGCCTAGGTTTACCTTTGGCAATGTTAATCTGCTCAGTGGCGTAAATATCGTGCCGGTGATTATGGGGCTTTTTGGTATTGGCGAGATCTTGACCAACCTTGAGTCTCCGAATAAGCAAGTCTTTAATTCCAAGATTGGTCCGCTCATGCCCACTCGCGAGGAATGGCGGCGATCGATTGGACCAATTGGCCGTGGAACAGGCATCGGACTTTTTCTAGGGCTTATTCCCGGTATCGGAACCATGATTCCTACTTTTATCTCGTATTTTGTCGAAAAAAAGGTTTCCAAGACACCGGAGAAATTTGGTTCCGGAATGATCGAAGGTATCGCCGGACCCGAAACAGCTAATAACTCTTACGCAAACGGCGCAATAATTCCCTTGTTTACACTGGGCATTCCAGCATCGCCAACCCTGGCAATCTTGATGGGTGGTTTAATGATGAACGGACTGCTCCCCGGACCGCTATTATTTACAGAGCATTCCAACTTTGTATGGGCGGTAATCGCCAGTTTTGTGATTGGAAACCTGATCTTGCTCATTTTGAACTTGCCATTGATTCCGATGTGGGTTTCAGTGCTCAAGCTCCCATATTCAGTTCTTTTCACTTTCATTCTCGGCTTTGCGGTTATGGGCGCTTACACAGTCGATAATAACATCTTCGGCGTCATCGTGATGTTGGCCTTTTCACTGATTGGTTACGTTTTTAGGAAACTTGACATTCCGGTAGCCCCATTCGCTTTAACCCTCATCCTTGGTCCAATGATGGAAAAGGCGCTCCGGCAGTCACTTGAGATGTCAAATGGCTCGTTTCAAATATTTTTTAGCCGTCCCCTTACCGCAGTGTTGATTGTGGTCGCATTCATTATTATTGTAATCAATTCCACCAAATTTTTAACGCTGGTTAAGGCTGATTCGGAGATCTGAAGCTCGTTTTAGGGAATTCAGTAAATAAATCAAAGATGGAGTGTGTATTGAACAATGGAAAAGATTAAGCATTTTCTAAAAGCATCGGAAGTAACGGCCGTTAAAAAGACTATGGGTCGTAATTCCAAGTTAATGGTTTCCGAATCCGAAATGGGTTCAAAAGGTTTCGCCGCCGGAATGCATTTGATGGAGCCGGGCGGTCAAAGCACAGTACATGTACATGAAAAGGAACAGGAAGCCATGTATTTTTATTCCGGCACCGGAGTATGTAGCGTCGGTGATGAGGAGTATGAGATCGTCCCGGAGAGCTTTCTGATAGCGCCGATTGGCGTAAAACACCAGATCCGCAATACCGGCAATGAGCCTCTTAAATTCGTCTGGATTTATTGCCCGCCCCTTCCCGAGCACTATAGCCAAGAAGCGTATCATAAAGGGGCCAAGGATCAGTTAAAGGACCAAAAGTAAAATGACAGAGAAGAAATGGTCGGTTGCCTTAGTCCATGGAATACCCGGAGTCATCGGTACCATGGAACGATTAACCCGGCAGGCCTGTCCGGGAGTGACGGTTTTCAATCTGTTGCACGAAGGGCTCTTCCTTGAACTGTCACAAGCGGGAGGGATTACGCCATCGATTATGAAAAGGCTTTGCATGTTGATTGCTGCCGCGGAAGAATCGGGCGCGTCCGTGATTTTGGTAACCGGATCAACTCTTTCGCCTTCGGTGGATTATGCCCGGAAAATGGTTTCGGTGCCGGTGTTGAAGATCGATGAGGCCATGGCGGAAGAAGCGATCAAAATGGGACGCCGAATCGGATTAGTGGCTACCGAAGAAGCGACTATAGCGCCTAGTTC
>JBLNDC010000574.1:0-4917 GCA_050261255.1 Bacteroidota bacterium | reverse complement strand
GCTTGCTTGATAAACCCGGTTGGCGAATTGTTTGTCTGTATTTTTCCATACTCTAGCCGCAATAGCCATTGTGGCGGCGAATTTTCCGGTATCCGCAGTTGAAATACCGTAAATGAAACGGGTTTGATATTCATCATCGGGAGAGACAAAACTTGGCCAACGGGAGCCTGCTAACTTATGATACACAGCGCCGTCAGGACGTTGCATGGTCAGAAGCCATTCGAGACCGACCCGTGCTTCATCAAGGATATCTGGAATGCCGTTGCCGCTTTCCGGAATCCGAAATTGACCATCGCTGAACTTTTCCGGCCATAACTCATAAGCTACCAGCATCTGTGCAACTGTAACGGTAGTCGTCGTCGTATACTTACCATAGTCGCCGGCGTCGTGCCAGCCCCCTATACAAGGAAGCTGTTGACCAGCTTCGTAATAATTATCTTTCCGAGCGATCACTCCATCGTTGCTGTGACATTGCGGATGAGATAAACCAGTTTCTTCATCTTTTAATGTTGTTCCGCATCTTTGCAGATAATAAGATCGCATCGCCAAATTCAACACTTGAGTATAAATGTTCGAATCGATCACAAAAGGATAGGAATTACCAACACCGGCAACTTTAATACGATACTTTCCCGGTTTGGATAGTAGAGTAAAATCGCCGACCCAAATTCTTTTGTTAGTAGTCAGATCTTTGATTGGCTTTAATTTAGCAGTAAAAACATTTTGACCGGTTTCTTCCTCGACCACTGTAAACCCCTTAGCCGACTGGTCGGTAATCACTCGCTTTAATTCCCCGGGCAAATAACCAATTTGATTGATAAAGACATTTTTACCGGCTATTGAATTAGTTGCGCCATAAGATTTCAGCCAAGTACTACATACTGTAAAAACTAGAAAGCTAATTAAGGCTAATCTGAAGTACAATACCATCTGCTTTTCCAAGCGCATGGTACCTTTGCATTTTTCAGTAACTGAGCTATATTTCGCCATCAAGCGCTTTCCTCCCAATAAACATAGGGTTATTTGTTAACCCTTTACGCCTCCGGCAAATCCTTCAATAAATTGGCGACGGAAGATTAGGAAGCAAATGATTGGAATCAAGGCGGAAATAAATCCGGTGGCGATAATAGCGCCATATGGTTTGTTAAAGTTATAACTGTCCATTAATTGCAATTTTATCGGCAGGGTAAAGATGCTTTCTTCCCGTAAGATCAACATAGGGACTAGAAAATCATTCCAGATGTAGCGGAACTGATAAATCGCCAGGGCTGAAAGGGCCGGCCTGGAGAGAGGCAATACGATTTGCCACCAGATATAAAATTTATTAGCCCCGTCAACTACTGCCGCTTCAAATAATGAATAGGGAATTTTAATATAATATTGGCGCAATAAAAAGATCCCCATCGCTGAACCGGCATAGGGTATGATAATACCTAAAATATTGTTGTATAAGCCGACCGCCTGGATTACTTTAAAGTAAGCTGCCAGCAGGGTCATGGTAGGCAGCATCATGGTGGCGATGCTGAAGAAGAAGAGAAAATTCCTTCCTGGAAACCTTAAAAAGGCAAAGGCATAAGCGGCAAGGGAGCAGACTAATATTGTCAGAATTACACTGGCAGCTGTCACGTATACCGAATTAAAAAAGTTGATATCCGCCCGCAACGCCAAGGCTTCACCGAACGTTTGGAGCGTATATGAAGAAAAAGCTTCCCAAATCGGCTTTTGAAAAATAACCGGCGGCATCGAAAAAATTTCGATTCTGGGTCTGAATGAAGCATCCGCCAACCATAATAATGGAGCCAGACATAAGAAAGCCCCGGCTATTAGGCAAAGATAACCGATGAAATCTACAACTCTTAATTTGCGCCCCGGTTCTTTATTACTAACCGGGATTGCATATTTTTCGATAAGTTTCTGATATTGCGCATCCATACTATTTCCTCCTAGTTCTTTAATCTACTTCGGTAAAATGAAACCTACGTTTTGAAAATCGACCCAGTAAACCCCGCGTTTTTCAAAAGGGTTTATAATACTAAATTTACCGAGGTAGAATTATTCTTCGCCGACTTGGCCCAGGCCGATAGTTCTAAATTGAAAGAGGCTGATCATTAAAACTATCATAAATAAAATCCAGCCTGCCGCCGTAGCGAAACCCAACCGGAATTGCTGGTTAAAACCATGATACCAAATAAAACACATCACTGTTTCAGCTGCTTTACCCGGTCCAAAGCCGGCATTGGGGAAGAGTAGGAAAGCATATTCAAACATTTGAAAACAACCGACTGTAGCGGTGATCACAACATAGGTAAATGCTTGGCGCATCAAGGGAAGAGTGATCTGGAACATGGTTCGCGCGGGAGAAGCGCCATCCAGTTTTGCCACCTCATAAATGCATGGATCGATAGCTTGAAGTTGCGCCAGAAAATAAATCATATGAAAACCGGTCCACTGCCAAAAAGAGACAATCACCATTAACGGGATTGCATAGGGTTCAATCGTAACCCAATCAATGCTGTTTGGTAAATGTAATAAGCCAAGAAACCAATTTATCAGTCCAACGTCTTTGTTGAATAACATTCGAAACACTAAAGCTGTGATTACCGTATTTACGACACACGGGATCACAAAAAAGGCTTGTAAAGCGGCGCGACCTTTGGCAATCGAGTTTAACACAAAAGCCAACACGAACGCTACTGGGACTTGAGTGGCTAGACATCCAACCGAAAACCAAAAAGTATGAAGCAACGATTTTTGAAACTCATCAGTCTTTAAAAGTTCTTTGAAATTGTCAAGCCCGACCCAACTCCCCGGATTAATGGCTTGTGCATCGGTAAAGCTTAATCCAATCCCCCGGATGAAAGTATAAACTGTAAAAATGCCAAGCAAGATCATGAAGGGCGCGATAAAAAGGTAGGGGGTATATGATTGCCAACTGTTCCAGCGGAACGCATCGTAAGAGAGGCTCCGGTTTACTTTTACGACACTGCTCACTATATCAACTCCTTTTGGAAAACTCATGCTGCTAATAAATAGCGGTATATATTTGAGAACATGGAGAAGTCGGAAAAACCGGCTTCTCCATGTTATTAGTTGAAAAACGGCTAAAATTCCAAATCTTACTTAATCAACTGTTCGTATCTTTGTTCCACGACTTGTTGGACTTTTTTCAGACCGTCGTCAACGCTGATTTTTCCGGTAACCATTTCCGAATAGACATTGCCAAATTCTTGAATGGCGGTCCAGAACACTTCACCGTTATTAAGGGACGGCATTTTCTTAGCCAGAGTGGTCTGGAGTTCGCCCAGCTTTTGGCCGCCAAAACGTGGATCTGGTTGTTTATAGACATCGTTATCCCATACTGTGGTTAAGGGTGATAACATACCACTAGTCTTGAAACGGGATACCGCTGCTTTTTCGTCTAATTGGCCGTATTCGATGATTTGGTATAAGAAATCGGCATTCTTTTCGTTGTTTTTAGTCTTGGGGATAGCCATGAAAGTCCCGCCCCAGCTGGCAGTCTCGGCTCCGCCGGCTTTATAGAGAGGTAAGGATCTGACTTTGAATTTATATTTGCCATCTTTAGCGGCTTGATCTACCTGTGGTACCCACCAATCAGGCGAACAATAGGAAGCTAAAGTTCCATTGGCTAGTAAGGTTGGAAACGCGCCCCAATCCCAGGCGCACATTACCCCGGAATGATACCAATTTAGCCATTTGGCAACATATTCTTTGAGGGCTGGATTATTAGTGAAGCTCGGCTTGCCGTCCTTGTCGAGGATCTGGGCCCCGGTTTGTTGGAAGATCATTAACATGGTGTCGTTTAAACCGCCGTTTTGGGTCGGTAGCGCATAATGAAGGGGTTTGCCGTCTTTTTTCTCAGCGGTAAGTTTCTTGGCTGCTTCCATGAATTCATCCCAGGTTTTAATCGTTGCCACATCAACGCCAACTTCTTTCCAGAGGGTGTCGTTATAGACCAAAACTACTGGATGCACGTCATGGGGTATACCATAGACATGTCCGCCGAATTTTACGAAAGCTACCCGGCCTTCCGGAACATACTTGAAGTTTTTGGATTTTTTTACGTATTTGTCAAGGGGAAGTACAAAACATTTATTCGGGTTGGCATATAAAATCTGATTTTGTTCAATACGCCATTCGATAATATCCGGCACATCCTTGTTGCTCATCATGGCCGCTTGCAAAGTCTGAACATACGCATTCTCGGCAACCTGTTTTATATTAAAGGTAATCTTGAACTTCTGTTCGATATCGGCTTTGCGATCGTTCCATTCCGCGGCGTTATTCGGCGCGAAAGTCCACATTGTGACCGTCTTGGGAGCAGCCAAGCCGGTAACCGACAACATACCGACTAATAGGGCAACTACTAAAACGGCAATTACGAGTTTTCTTTGGCCTAACATTCAAAAACCTCCTCTTATTTTTCTTAGAAATTGTGGTGGAGTAAAGAATAAATCTGGATCCTTCACGGATAATTCTCTTCATTTAAAGATATGCCCATTCCCACCATTTCGGGCATTTATTATTCCGTGAATTTGGAGGGCGCGCTCCCCTGGTTCGCTTTCATCAGCTCCTTTACATGATTTGCGTAAGGTAAAATTAAGTGTAAGTTTCATAAGCGATTAATAGCTTTTTTACATATTTTTCATTATAATTTAATTATTACATGATTTCTGAAATTGCCGAGGTGGATATTTTGTCAGTATTATTTAAGGTAATTAGCAGTAAATTGAATTAATAAGATGAAATTTTATCAACAGTCTCCATTAACATTTCATTAACATTTTTAATTATTACGCCAATAAGCTGAAACGTCCAGGATGATGTTTCCTGGACGTTTTTAGAAGAGCCATGTTTATCATGGTCAATGAGATGAGATTTTGTCGACATTAAATGTTC
>JBLNDC010000573.1:0-2566 GCA_050261255.1 Bacteroidota bacterium | reverse complement strand
GGCTCCCAACCATTTCTAAGGACATTAAAACTGCGCCGCTCAAAAAAACGACCAGATAGAGCATGTCGATTCTCCTTTACATAGTTTATCCTATTGGACATTTTGCTATTAAACTTAAGGTTCCTGCTCGAACCCATAAAATATTACGGACAATCCTTGAAAAGTAAAAAAGCCGCCCCATCATGGACGGCTAATCGTTGTTAAGAAAAATAACGTTAAATGTTAAACATACCTATTACTTATCTGAATGTGAAGTGTCTGGAACGCTGAACCCGTAACAAGGAACGAATTCTAACTAGCATGAACGACACTTCGTTGCATATGTTAATTTTTATCTTACTAATTCATATGAATCCCTAGCGATCAATAACTCCTCATTGGTCGGAACCACCATTACTTTTACCTTGGATCGGGGTTTGCTAATGATCGCTTCTTTGCCCTGGAGACCGTCATTCTTCTTCGAGTCGAAGTCCACCCCTAGATGAGTAAGTTGTTTGCAAACATCCTCACGGACTGAAGGATCATTCTCTCCAATTCCGGCGGTAAAAACTAAAACATCCAATCCGCCTAAAGTCGCAAAATAGGAACCAACGTACTTCACCAAACGTTGAATAAAAATATCATAGGCGTCTTGGGCTCGTTCATTACCTTCATGTCTGGCCTTTTGAATATCCCGCATATCGCTGTAACCGGTCATTCCCAGAAAGCCACTTTTTTTGTTCATTAAAGTATCGATTTCATTCGGATTCAAACTCAATGCGTTTTGGAGAAAGGGAACTATCGCCGGATCAATATCCCCGCAACGGGTTCCCATAACAAAGCCTTCCAAAGGTGTAAAACCCATTGAAGTGTCAAAACATTTTCCATCCTTGATCGCTGCTGCACTGCTACCATTCCCCAAGTGTAAAGTGACCATTTTCACTTTAGTTAAGTCTTTCTTGAGAATCTCCGCCGCCCGTTTGGATACGTATCGGTGTGAGGTACCGTGAAAGCCATAACGTCGAACTCGGTATTTCTCATAATACTCATATGGTAGAGCATATAAAAAGGAGGAGCGCGGCATAGTCTGGTGGAAAGCGGTATCAAAAACAGCTATTTGAGGAGTATCGGGCATTATTTTTTTACAAGCTACTATACCCATGATGTTGGCTGGCATATGCAATGGTCCAAGTTCTTTCAAACTTTCAATCTGTTTCAATTCCTGCTCCCCAACCACTACTGCGCTGGAGAAAATTTCACCGCCGTGCAAAACCCGGTGTCCAACGGCTTTAATCTCATCTAAGGATTTGACAATTCCTTTATCGGGAGCGGTTAAGAACTCCAACACCGCTTTCAGGGCTTCGCTATGGTCGTTGACCTTTTGTTCCAGTTGAATTTTTGGTCCGTCCTTCAGTCGGTGATTGATAACCGCATTCCCATTCGTACTTCCAATACGCTCAACGAGACCGGATGCTAACACTTCTTCATTCCGCATTTGATAAAGCTTGTACTTTAACGATGAACTCCCGCTGTTAAGAACCAGAATAAGCACAAAAAAAACCCCCAAACAAATAAAATTTAGAACGCAATAATAACTATCCAGATACCTAAGATTTTCCTTAACTACCCAGGTAGTTAAGGTTTTTCCACCATCTCTATTATAGTCACGCTAAATTTGGTTTGCAATCAAATTTACAAAACGATAACATTTAAAACCTTAAGCGTTCCAATTCTTTCCCAAAATCTTCGGCAAATTTCTTACCATAGAACTGCATAATTTTACTTTGATAGATTTCGTGTTTCACATATTCTTTGGCGATCTTGATTAAACCATGATTAGTGGTCCAGGCAATTCCGGAAGGATGTTCGATGACTCCCAAAAGAGCGCTCATCTCATCGGTTACCATTACGAACATTCTACCGCGATGTTCCTCCATAACCTGAGCTTCATAACCGTGGTTAAAGAACTGGCCAAAATCAGGGCGTTCCCCACCGCAAATAACACCACGAATTTTCACATTTCTAACGGCGGCCTCCGCCAACTCGGTCTGAATTTGCCGGTACTCCTCGTCCCATAAAAAAACGATTAACTCAATCGAAGACTCCGATATCAATTGTTTCGCTTTTTGGATTATTTCTTGAGAACCCTTTATATTAAAGATATACTCTCCGCTTTGATTAAAGAACAATTCTTTAAACGAATCGCTAAGCCGTTTTAGGGAATTATTATAATCATTCCTTAATGTTTGACACATCTCATTCGGAGCAACGGGAAGATAGGTAACCGGATCTCCGGTTATAGTGATGACTAAATGACGTTCCTTCAATTTTCCAATGGTTTCATATATCTTAGCGGTTGGAACACCGGAAATCTTAGCCAATTCATAACCTGTGACGGGATTTTTACTTACCAGACCGATATAAGCTTTAGCTTCATATGTACTGAAACCAAATTTAGCTAAATCTTTAATTAGGGTTCACTGAACGGTGAGTAATTTTCAAAAAAACGTCTAAATTATCGGTTCGAGTTTCCCAAAAAGTCTTTTAAACATCCAAAATTGCACCTTGAAAAAATTGAATAAAAGAA
>JBLNDC010000572.1:0-3063 GCA_050261255.1 Bacteroidota bacterium | reverse complement strand
ACCATTTGATCTAAGTCGAATTTTTCAAAAGCCCTTTCTTGACCTGCCTTTGCAAGTATAACAGCACGTTTTTCATCTTTTAATAAACTTATAATTGTATTTGCTAAAGTTATCGGTTGATTATCATTGACAATAACTCCGGTTTCATCATTAATAATGATTTCTTTAACTGCCCCTCCAGCAATAGTCGAAACTACAGGGACACCTGCTGCCATAGCTTCCACTAACACTAGACCAAATGATTCATACTTAGATGCCAACACAAAAATATCTAAATCCTTCATAATTTCAGGAACATCCGTTCGCTGTCCCAAGAAAAAAACTTTATCTCCGATGCCCGAATTAAGGCTTATTTGCCTCAATTCTTCAATATACTTTCCATTTTGAAAGTCATTGCCAACTAAAAGAAATCGGGTATTTGGATATTGTTTTGAAACCAAAACGGCGCTCGCAATGAATAAATCACTGCCTTTATGAGGAGCTATCTGTCCAATTATTCCAATTAATTTAAGATTTTTATCAAATCCTAACTCTTTTCTGATAGTCCCGGATAATGCCGAAGCAAAAAGATTGACATCTATACCATTATAAATAGTTATAATCCGTTCAGGTGAGAGTAGATTTTGAATTAACAAGCTCTCTTTAACCGCATTGGAGACCGCAATTACTTTGTCAACTTTTTTAAATAACCATTTGTGAAAGAATGTCGATCTAATCGGGTTCAATAAATGACGCGTAAATACCAGATGTATTCCTGGAAGTATCGCCTTAAGATATCGTGCAATCCAGTAATCTCTTGCCAAATGTACGTGAACAATATCAATCCCATTTTTGCGGCAGTATTGGGATAATTTCCAAGCGCTCCGAAAGTCGACTGCCCCAGTTAAGGGAAGTTCTAATAGAGTTATTCCGTTTTTTAAAGCAATTCGACTGATATCGCTACCTGGTCGGCACGCCAACATTACATTATAACCTTTGGCAATTAACTTTTGACATAGATTAATTGTATAAACTTCACCGCCGCCCCAATTCTTTGCGGAGTTTATTTGAAGTATCTTCATTGCTATCCCTTTCAAAATCAGATGAATTTGTCTCTCCTCTTTAATAATTCGAAACTATTTTCCAGATTCCTTTATATACTCCTTCAACGCCTCTTCCCACGGCCGCATCACATTTCCGATGGCCAACTCCAGCATTAAATTTTCAAGCGGTGAATAAGCCGGCCTCGGCGCTGGCCGGTTAAATTCCGCCGTAGTCTGTGGCAACACTCGTACTCGGTCATAGCCGCTTAATTCGAATATCTTTTTAGCGAAATCAAACCAAGTAGTGACCCCAGTATTAGCCGCATGAAAAATGCCGTAATGTTCCGTTTCCACCAGTTGAAGTATGGCATTTGCTAAGTCAACTGTTGAAGTTGGGCACCCATGTTGATCATTAACCACCTTGAGCTCCGGATTTTCCGCTCCCAACCGTAGCATCGCCCGTACAAAATTGTTGCCGTCCCCATAAAGCCAGGAGGTGCGCACGATAAATAACCGGTTCAGAATATGCTTAGCCAAAACTTCCCCGGCTAGTTTTGACTTTCCGTAAACACTCTGCGGATTGGGCTGATCGAATTCGGTATAGGCTCGGCCTAAAGTACCGTCAAAGACATAGTCGGTGCTGACATAAACCATTTTAGCGCCACAAGCCAGACAAGCTGCGGCTACATTTTGGGTACCGATTGCATTTACCCGGTAAGCGTTTTGCCGGTCGGTTTCAGCCTGATCAACATTTGTATAAGCCGCCCCATGAATCACCGCATCCGGTTGGTATGATTTCACCACTTTTAGAGTCGCGGGTTGATCGATAATATCCATATCTCCGATGTCCACCGCCAAAAAATCCGTCCCCTGCAACCGTTTGGTTAATTCCTTGCCTAACTGTCCATCGGCCCCGGTCACTAAAATCCTCATCCTAACACCGCCCGATTGCCATACATTTTTTGATAATATTGTTGATATTCGCCTGATTTTACCCTGGTCCACCATTCCCGGTTATTCAAATACCAGTGGATGGTTTCCTTGATACCGGTTTCAAAAGTATATTGCGGCGCCCAGCCAAGTTCGGTCCGGATTTTAGTCGCATCGATGGCATAACGCCGGTCGTGTCCCAGCCGATCGGTGACGTGCTTGATCAAACTCTCCGGTTTCCCCAGCTCCGCCAGGACTGTTTTGACAATATATAGATTGGTGCGTTCATTATTACCGCCAATATTGTATACCTCTCCGCAGCTACCTTTATGCAAAACCAGATCAATGGCGCTACAATGGTCTTTAACATGCAGCCAATCACGAATCTGCATCCCGTCGTCATAAACCGGAATATCCTTATTTTCTAAAGCGTTGGTAATAATTAATGGGATCAGTTTTTCCGGAAACTGATACGGCCCGTAATTATTGGAACAACGGGTTATATTTACATTAAGGCCAAATGTTTCATGATAGGCGCGGACCAAAAGATCGGCCCCGGTTTTACTGGCGGAATAGGGGCTATTCGGTTGGAGCGGGCTTTTTTCCGAGAACAAGCCCTTAGGGCCTAGAGATCCGTAAACTTCATCTGTGGATACCTGTAGAAATTTGCCAACCTGATTTTTATGGGCGGCGTCCAGTAAAACTTGTGTGCCTAAGACATTGGTTTTTACGAAAATCCCAGGGTCTTCGATGCTCCGGTCCACATGGGACTCAGCGGCAAAGTTTACTATCGCGTTGATTCCACCGGTCATTACCTCGGTAACTGTTCCAGTATTAGCGATATCTCCCTTAACAAAAGTATAGCGGGTATTATCTTTCAAGTCCTTAAGGTTCTCCAAATTACCAGCATAGGTTAGAGCGTCCAAATTGACGATTTGATAGTCAGGATGTCGCGCCAGCATATACCGGACGAAATTACTGCCGATAAAACCGGCCCCACCGGTAACCAATATTTTCATTAAATCAACTCCAAACGTTTAATACATATTTTTATTAATAATCTTCATTCCATTGTGAGCAAATCCACTAAATACTGTCCGTATGGATTCTT
>JBLNDC010000571.1:0-4468 GCA_050261255.1 Bacteroidota bacterium | reverse complement strand
GTTCGGTCCGACCTTCAAAAGCTTTTCCCAAAGTAATCTCATCGGCATATTCCAGGTCCCCACCAACAGGTAGACCCCGTGCGAGCCGGGTAACTTTGTATCCCATGGGGCGTAACAATTTACTTAAGTACAAAGCGGTAGCCTCTCCTTCCACATTTGGATCGGTGGCAATAATGACTTCCTGAAACCGCCCCTCGCCGATTCTTTGCAGTAATTCCTTGATCCTTAACTCTTCGGGCCCGATTCCTTCCAAGGGAGATAAGGCGCCCCCCAACACATGATATAATCCCTTATAGACTTTGGTCCGTTCCATGGCGATTACATCTTTGGGTTCTTCGACCACACAGAGTAACGATCGGTCTCGCCCTTCGTTTTCACAGATGGCGCAAGGAGAGGTCTCAGTTAAATGGCCGCAGACTTCACAAAAACCGATTTTATGCTTGGCTGTTATAAGAGCTTCAGCTATTTTACCGACTTCGTCTTCGGAAAGGGTCAGAATATAAAAAGCAAGCCGTTGGGCGGTTTTGGGACCAACTCCCGGAAGCTTGCTTAACTCATGAATTAATCTGGTCATTGGTTGGGGATATAACATGGGACCACCTACTTAAAATAAGCCAGGCATACCTGGGATTTTAAGGTTTCCAGTTACTTTCGCCATTTCCGAGGCTGACAGATCTTGAGCTTTTTTGATCCCTTCATTCACAGCCGCGGTAATCAGGTCCTGAAGCATCTCCAAATCTTCACCGGCTATTTCAGGATCGATCTTGATCGCTTTTAATTCAAGTTTTCCGGAAAAGGTAACTTCAACCACGCCTCCGCCGGCGGTTGCAGTTACAGTTTTTTCCTCCAATTCTTGCTGGACTCGGGCCATTTCTGTTTGCATTTTTTGGATCTGTTTCATTGCCTGTTGCATATTGGGATTCATCATTTATCCTCCTTTGATACTAGCCGTACTTCGCCTCCGAAGAGGTCCACGGTTCTTTTTAAAATATCAGGCTCTTGGTTTTTGCTTTGAACTACCGGGGTCGGGTTTTCCAAGGGAACAAAACTAATCTTTAGATCCTGCCCGCAGAGGTTTTTTAAAATACCTTCCAATAATTCTTTGTTATTGGGAAGTTTCACATTTTCGAGGTGAAATTTGAGGTTGGGCGGAAAACCAACCACCAGCTCATTCTCTTCAAAGCTAATCGGCTTGCCCTCCTGGACTAAAGCGGCTAAGGTCCGTTTTTTCTTTTTGATTACCTCTAAAAAAACTTCCCAATGTTTTAGAGGGTTATTGATCAGCGGCTCAGTAGATTGTACCGCCGGACTTTTGCTTTCTTTAGCATTAAGATCACGACTTGTCACCGGGCTATTCCGGGAAGGGATTTCCGCAACCGGGATGGTATCACTTTTAACCGGTGGGATATTACCCTGTAACAATGCTTCTAATTTGGCGATTCTAGCCTCTAAATCATTTACCGGAGTTGGATTGGTCAGTTTTATTAAGGCTAACTCCAACGGTAAAGAGCTTTGCTGGCTTCGCTTCACTTCCAAGGTTGCATCGGCTAAAGTTTCGATGATTCTAATTAAATCTTCCGTGGTAAAGAAGTTTTCCTTGTCAGACCCCAAGGCCGCCAATAACATCTGGCGAAAATGCTCCACCAAACTCCGGCCGAATTGCCAAAGGTCTTTGCCGCTAAGATTAACAGCGGCCAAGAGATCCAAAGCCCTTTTGGTATTTCGGTCTTTGAGCGCTGTAGTCAGTTGGTCGATCTCCTCTTGGTCAATCAAGCCTAAAACCGCTCGGACATCGGCTTCTTCTAATTTAGTTTGGCTGTGGGCCAGAGCTTGTTCGAGCAAACTCACGGCATCGCGCATACCGCCATCAGAATGTTTAGCGATTAACTCCAAAGCCTCGCCTGACGCTTCAAGCTTTTCTGCGTTAACGATCTGTTCCAAGCGGCCTTTAATCTCATTAACGGTAAACCGTTTAAAATCAAAACGTTGACAGCGAGAGAGGATCGTGGCGGGTATCTTATGGACTTCAGTGGTGGCTAAAATAAAGACCACGAATTCCGGCGGCTCCTCCAGGGTCTTTAAGAGGGCGTTAAAAGCCTCCGTAGTTAACATATGCACTTCATCAATGATATAAATCTTATATTTTCCTTCAGTGGGAGCGAATTTTACCTTCTCCCGCAAGTCGCGGATTTCATCGATGCCCCGGTTAGACGCGGCGTCAATCTCAAGCACATCCAGAAAAATACCTTCATTGATCCTGACGCAACTGGAACATTGGTCGCAAGGCTCAGCCCCATTCAGATTTTCACAATTTAGGGCTTTGGCTAATATTTTGGCAATACTTGTTTTACCGGTACCCCTGGGCCCTGTAAACAGGTAGGCGTGGGCGACTCGTTTGCCGGCTACGGCATTTATCAAAGTTGTAGCTACATGACTCTGCCCGACGAAATCCTGGAAACACCTGGGGCGCCAACGCCGGTATAAAGTTTGGTATTCCATAGCCGCCTCCCATTGGGTTAATCTTTTTTTATTTCGCTATTCGCCCCGGATCTCCTTTCACCAAAAAAATCGTAGTCCAAAGTTAAAAATCGAAAGTCAAAAATAGATTAAGAGATGTGTTTCAAGGTTTAGCTTTTATACCAAAAACAACTAATAAAAAAAAGCGAAGCCAATAGCTTCCTTCAAATCTAAAAAATCAAACCCTTTTACCCTTTACACCTTTACACATTGCTTTTTTCACTTGATCATGACCCCCACCAAAGGCCTATACCAATTAATAGACCAGTTAAAGAGTGGAGGCCGATATTTCCGGCTAAAACTGGGACGATTTCCGCCACCGGCCCTTGATAACGCCATGATTTAAGGCCAATCCAGATGGCTAACGGAATTGTGCTATATGAGAACAAGACCTGTTCCGGAAAGATTCCGCTAAGAATTCCGATTAATACGAATAAATAGGCTGCCGTAATTATCGCCAAATAGATCCATACCACCTGATGTTCGCTGCCGGCCCGGACGGTCCAATTTCTTTTCCCGGCATCACGGTCAGCTTGGTAATCAGGGATTTGGTTTAAGATTAACACCCCCATGATTAAAAACCCTACTGGAACGCCGGCTAAAAATCCTTTCCATGCCATGGTATTGGTTTGCAGAAGGTAACTTCCTAAAACAGCTAAGGGTCCGAAGGCCAACCCTACCGCCAGTTCGCCCCAACCCCGTCCCATTCCGAAAGTCCATGAAAGACTGTAGGAAATTCCTAAAGCTGCCCCAATCATACTTAAGATCAAAATGAATGGTTGCTCATGGGTGATTGATAGAAATGCGGCCATGGATAGACCAATACTATAACAGAAGGTCGATCCCTTCAAACATTTCGCTTTTGATAGAACGCCTTTTTGAATGCACCGGCTTCCCCCGCTGAACGGGGTGGGAGTTTGATTAACCAAGTCGCTTCCTTCGGCGTCGAAATAATCATTTAGGAGATTGGCTCCGGCATGTTCAAAGATGACAATTACCAGCGCAAACCATAATGACCATAAGCTAAACACGCCTTCCCGTTTAGCCAAGGCCGCCCCGACCAGCGCCGGAATGACTGAGGCTGTAAAAAAAGGCGCTCTGGTAGCCACTAACCAGTATTTAATCTTCTTTAACATTTTTGATACCTCTTTTTATATTATCCCTTACGCACTTGAATTCGGAATGGATCGTCGATAGGTTGTTAGCTATCTTAATGGTTAGCTCAAAAGAGAAAAATAACAGGCCAAAAGCCAATAGCCAACAGCTAAAAGCTACTGGCAAGACTCAAAATTTATTGGGGAAAGCTTAACGTTTGGACCGTCAGTCCTGGGATTTCCTCCAATTCTCTGCGGAATTTCATTAAATCCTCTAATTCGCTTTCAACCACTAAAGTTATTAACCCATTTTCTTTCTGGGGGCCAGGGATCCCCATCCGGCAAAGGATTTCACTGCCATACTTCGTAATGATCTCTTGCGCTTCGGGAGCGACTTCAGCCCGTTCCTCAACTAATATTCCCATGATTGACAAAGGAGTTGCCATTAAAATCACCTCAACGTTATTCTATCCAGTTTTTTAATTTGTTATCAAATGAACAGGAAGGCATAAAAAAACCATCTTCCTTAAGCTTGACATCTATATGTTAACTGACTATATTAGAAGGGGAAATTTAATTTTATAAAGGGGCTTTTAATGAAAAAGCTGACTCCATTTTTTTTGATGGTTATCTTTCTAATCACAGCTGTTGTTTTTGCGGAAACAGAGATACCGGCGATTTCTTCAACAGTCAATCCTGGTCTTAATCCTGGAAAGGCGCAGCTTATTTTGACCGCTGTAGGAGATATTAACTTTCACTCCATTGATGGTTTGGTAATTAAGGATCCGGAATTCCCTTGGAGAGGTACTATTGATGTTTTAAAAAAAGCCTCAGTTTTAGTGGGCAATTTGGAAGCG
>JBLNDC010000570.1:0-3909 GCA_050261255.1 Bacteroidota bacterium | reverse complement strand
GTTAATATTAGAAAAAAAAATGAAATGAATTATATAGGTACAGACAAATTACAGATTGTAATGGCTAAAAGTCTTTTGAAAGATAATAATTTAGAAGTGACATTTTATAGGGGAGATAATTAATGAAAGATAATTTAATAGTTGCAATCCACCAACCTAATTTTTTTCCTTGGTTGGGATATTTTAATAAAATTATTAGATCCGATATTTTTGTATTTATGGACAATGTAGCTTTTCCTCAAACTAGTAGCGGATGTTTTATAAATCGAGTCAAAGTATTGATCCAGGGTAAAGCCGCTTGGATAACTTGTCCAATTGTTCGTATTCATGGAGGGGAAGTTATTAAAGATGTTAGGATTTATAATGATATTGCTTGGCGAGAGAAAATATTAAAAACTTTAGAACTTAATTACAAGAAGTGTCTATTTTTTAATGAAATAATTGAATGGCTGAAGCCTTTGCTTGAAAATAAAGAAGAAAAGCTCTCGGTGTACAACATTAGCAACATTAGGGAGATATGTTATAAACTTGGTATTAAAAAGCAATTTATTTTACATTCTGATTTAGAGACCCAGCAAAAATCCACCGATTTACTTATTGAAATCACAAAAAATGTTAATGGCACAGCTTATTTATGCGGTGGGGGAGCTCCTAAATACCAAGAAGATTTTAAATTTTCCGAAAATGGTTTAGAATTGATTTATCAAAATTTTGTTCATCCTATTTATGAACAAAAATATTCGCAAGAATTTGTATCTGGACTATCGATTATTGATTGTTTGATGAATTTAGGAATTGATGGAACGAAAAAGTTATTATCCTCTAGTCTCGGAAATAGATAAAATAATTTGGTACCACGAGTTTAAAATTGTTATTCGATAACTAATTCTTGTGAAAACTTCTTGAGGATGGGGAAAATGCCAGAGATATCGGTAATTATGCCTGTTTATAATGGAGAACGGTTTGTGGCTGAAGCAATCGAAAGTGTTATCGGTCAGACGTATCGCGATTTTGAATTGATTATCGTGAATGATGGCAGTACGGATGGGACCGCGGTTATCCTGGAACAATATCGAAACCGTACCGATGTAAAAATTAAGATCATCCAACATCCAGCCAATCAAGGTGTATCAGCGGCTCAAAATAGCGGCATTGCCATCTGTTCGGGAAAGTACTTGATGTTTGCCGGTGCTGATGATATTCAAGAACCGGAGAGACTGGAAAAACAATTTCGAGTGTTTGAAGAGCAACCTTGGGTGGATATGGTATTCGCCGATTGTATTTTCGTAGATGAATGTAACCGGTCTTTAAACCGGCAAAAGGGTTATCCGGAAGGGATGACTTCAGAGAACGCCATCCTTTTTCAGCTGAAGCGAAATCATTTATTTAGTGGGTTGGTATTGCTCCGTAAGACTCCGGATATTTGGTTTGATATCACTTTGCCAAACGCGGTGGATTACGAACTGTTTATTCGGTTGCTATTAGCAGATTACAAACTTGCCGTCCTTAATCAACCTTTGGCGCGTTGCCGGGTGCATACTAAAAACATTTCCGGGCAGCGGAAAGTTTCCGGAAAATCAGTGGAACGAATTTTGTCGCGATTAGATTACCCTAAAATTCTTGCTGATTTAAGCCGAAGATTTCCAGAGAGCGAGGTCCGTTTAGCTGTTGCGGGAGCGACACTTGCGGCTAATCTACCGGAAAAAGCATTGGAATATTTACAGGATGTTTCCTTTGAACCTGAGGCTGCGATTTTAGAAAGAGCTTTTACTATGGGTGTATGCTATTACCGCCTAGGTAATTATGCAAAAAGTTTGGAGTGCTTTCAAACTGCCATCCAAATGAAGCCGGATGATCCGGCGGTTCTTAATAATTTGGGTGTATTGACGGTATTAACAGGTGGCAGTCAAACAGAAGCAATGGTTTATTTCCAGAAGGCATTGGTATTGCGTGAAGGTTATCTTGATGCCACATATAACTTAGATGATTTAAAGGCTGAAAAAAATACCCAATTAAGGATTACCGAAAGACAGTTACGGCCAAGTTTTGTCCATGCGGAACATTACCAGTTATGAACAGAAGGATATTATTTTTTTATTGATTTTGCCGAATGTAATATTAATTATCATCTTTTAATTATGGAGTATCTTATGGAATATAAAAAAGTATTAGTGCTGGCGCCGCATACTGATGATGAGATGGGGTGTGGCGGTACGATTATTCGAATGATCGAAAATAAGGCTGAAGTATACGTTGCTGCATTTTCAACGGCAGTTGAGTCTTTACCGGTGGATTTGCCCAAGGATACTTTGAAAAAAGAGTTTTTGGAAGCCCTGCCCACTTTGGGGGTACCAAGGGAGAACCTTTTTGTTTATGATTATCCGGTAAGGCGTTTATCCAATTTTCGCCAGGAAATCTTGGAAGAATTAGTCAGACTTAGAAGACAGATCCAGCCGGATCTAATATTATTACCGTCAGGCAATGATCTTCACCAGGATCACCAAGTGATATTTTCTGAAGGATTAAGAGCATATAAAGATATATCCGTTTTGGGATACGAATTGCCGTGGAACCATATTACTTTCTCCGCCCAAGCCTTTATTGTAATCCAAAAACATCATCTTGACTTAAAATGGAAAGCCTTACAAACTTACCAGTCTCAGTTTGAATTAAGACGGTATTATTTTTCCAGAGAGTTTATTGAAAGCATTGCCCGGGTACGTGGTACTCAGGTTAAGGAAGAATTTGCGGAAGCTTATGAAGTATTAAGAATTAAATTTTAATTCCTATAAAAGAATAACAATCGAGGTTACTATGTTCACCGTTTTATTTACCTCCATCGGCCGTCGGGTCGAACTGGTACAAGACTTTAAAAAATCATTTCTACAACATAACATTTTTGCCCGGATTCTCGGCGTAGACTCTAACCCACCGTTAGCCCCGGCGGGACATTTTGTGGACGCCGTATTCCAGATACCAAGGGTTAACGAAACCGGCTATCTTAAAGCCTTAATGCAAATCTGTCGTAAGGAAAAGGTCAATCTGCTGGTTCCCCTTTATGAACCGGAATTTTTAATACTGGATCAACATCGCGACCAATTTAAGAAATTGGGGACGATATTGCTTCTTTCGGCAACTGAAACACTGAAAATATGCAACGATAAACTGGAAACCTATCGATTTTTTATAGATCATGATATTAATACCCCCAAAACCAGGCCGGTGAAAGAGAAACCGTTTTACGACAAATTTCCGATGTTTGTTAAACCCCGTTCCGGCCTGGGATCGGTTGGAGCCTATAAGGTCACTTCCCAAAGTGAGCTCGATTTCTTGGCCAATCGAAACCCTGACCTGATTGTTCAAGAGTATATCAATGGAACTGAGTTTACTCTGGATGGGTTAGCTGACTTGAATGGGCGGGTGCTTTCATTGGTGCCGCGAGAACGAATCGATGTCCGTTCCGGAGAAGTTGTTAAAAGCCGTACTGTGGACCGACCGGATTTGATCCTACAAGGGAAATATATAAGTGAAACCCTTGGCATCATAGGCCCTGCTACGCTCCAGTGCATCGATGACGGACTGATGGTTTACTGGATTGAGGTCAACCCTCGTTTCGGTGGCGGTGTTCCACTTTCGATTCAGGCAGGAGTTGACTATCCTTATTTGCTTTACCGGATGTGCAATAATGAACCGCTCGAGCCCATACTTGGCGAATACCAAAAGAACCTCACCATGCTCCGCTACGACCAGTCGGTTTACTTTTGATTAAAAAGAAAATCCCACTTAAAGAACGCTAATTTTTAAAAATTACAGGATGGACAGATTAATAAAAAACAGTTAGTCGAAACTAAAAGGATTATATAGTAACCATTAATATCTTAACCACGAAGGTCACGAAGAACACGAATA
>JBLNDC010000569.1:0-10085 GCA_050261255.1 Bacteroidota bacterium | reverse complement strand
CGCCAGTGAAATACAGAAAACGGGATAGCGATGAGCATAATTTACCGTACCGTCCAGAGGATCCACGATCCATAAATATTCCGAATCCTTCCCCAAAACGCCCGATTCCTCCGAAAGAATGGCATGCTCCGGGTATTCCTCATAGATTCTCTTGATTAACTCCTGTTCCGATTGGGTGTCGATATTGGTAACCAAGTCATATTCGCTGGACTTATTAGCGATGGTTAGAATTTCTTTCATACCTTCCACTTGAATCCGGCCGACTTCCCGCGCCCACAATTTGGCTTCTTCAAGTATTGCTAAATATCCGTCCATCAGCCGATACCCTCTTCTAAAAGAAAGCCTTTGATCGCCAAAGCGCATTCCAGTCTCTTCTTTTGCAGTCTGCACCCTAACTGGTCCGGTTTGTAAATCGAACCGTTTAATAGCTGCCCATTGGCATGGCACCCGCCACTGCAATAAAACCGGCTCCAACATTCGGAACATCCCTCTTTTTGATAAAGAGTGGTGGCCCCGAACTTTTCCCGCAGGTCGGTCCGAACTACGCCTTGCCGGACATCACCCATCCGGAACTCATCACGCCCCACGAATTGGTGGCATGGGTATAAATCGCCCCGGGGCGTCACTGCAAAATAGTCAAACCCAGCCCCGCAACCGGTTAATCGTTTTGGAAGGCATGGACCATGCTCCAAATTGATTTCAAAATGGAAAAAAGTAAAACCGTCCCCGGCTTTGCGGCAATCCAGGTAATACCGGGCCAACCGCTCGTATTCCTTTTCAATCTGAGCCAAATGTTCCTCGGCCAGCCGGTAATCGCCATCGAGGGAAACCACCGGTTCCAACGATATTTCCCTAAATCCCAATTCGTAAAGGTGCTTGACATCTTCGCAAAAGTCAAGATTATATGAGGTAAAGGTCCCGCGCAAGTAATAATTTGTAAAGTCCCGGCCTTGAATCAAATCTAGAAAATTAGGCGTAATTCGTTCATAAGTGCCCCTGCCTCTCATCCGGTCGTTAATCTCCGGTCTCCCGTCCAGCGAAAGTACTACTGCGATGTTATGCTCATTTAAAAAAAACCGCGCTCCCTCATCTAAGTTTATGCCATTGGTAGTCAAGGTAAAATGAATGTCTTTACCCATTTTAGGCCCGTTCTCTTCCCCATAAGCCACTAAGCCTTTTACAACGTCCAGATTTAAAAGAGGCTCTCCTCCGAAAAAATCAACTTCTAAGTTGCGTTTGGCGCCTGATTCCCGAATTAATAAATCCAGCGCTGCCTTGCCGACTTCATAACTCATCTGTTCCCGGTCTCCCCCAAAAGGTCCGGTCCCGGCAAAACAATAGCGGCAACGTAAATTACAATCATGGGAAATATGCAAACAAAGGGCCTTTAAAATCGGTTCCCTCTTGATCGTCGGGACAATATCGGGAGATTCGTCTAAATACCCGTTCGCTTTTAATTCATTGATATCATCCAGCACCGCTGCGCGGTTTTCGGCGTCGATTGACTCGCCTCTAAGATAGTTATAAACCGGTTCCTCGATCATAAATAGGGAATTAGACGGAACATCAAACAAAAAAAAGCGGTCTAACGCTTTAAAAACATGAGAATTCTTCATTTTCCACTCCAACTTCAATGCCATCAATTTTAAAAAAATTAATACTCAACCAGTTAGCTAATTTAGGCTTTAAAACTTAGTTTAATATCCGGGAAATCTGTGTCATCAGTGGCATCCTGATCAAATAGTGAAAAAGCCATGATCACATGGCTTTTTATGTAAATCTTCGATTAACTTTTACAACTTATTTCTGACAAACTTGGTTCCCGACCGTACAAGAAGTCTTACAAGCAGACTGACAGGAATTCTTGCACTCGCCGCATCCTCCGGTTTTAAGGGTATGACCTAATTTGCCTTGGACGATGGTTTTAATCAGCTTCATTTTAGAAACCTCCGTAGTATATATAATATGGTGGACCCGAAGGGATTCGAACCCTCGACCTCTGCGATGCGAACGCAGCGCTCTCCCAACTGAGCCACGGGCCCGTTCTTGATTTAGAATGCGTTTTTAACAGTTGATCAACGAAACAAGCAAGGACTTCCGTATGCTTGATCCCACTTCTGACAACGGCGGAGTTCCTTTAAGTTTTTAACTTCGCCTGTTTGGGAACGACAGCTTTCCGATTCACGGACGTAATTCACGCAGGCATCACATACCTTCAGGACTTCTTCCTTAGAAAGGTTTAAGACCATTATCCCACCCCATTCTCATTTAAGTGGAGGCCTTCGTGCTGCTAAATTATTATAACACAGTCCTAAATTTTTGCCAAGTAGTCGTTTGATCTTAAAGCGCGAGGCAAGAGGCATAAGGCACGAATGGTGGAGGCTAATTCTTTGGATTTAAAACACGGCACGAGCAGATCATTTTCTTTGAATCCAATTGGAGTTTATTCACTGCTGAACTATATAAATTGCTCATGGCTCACGCCTCGTGCCTCATGCCTATTCTTTCCTCAAGATCAAAATGTTTTGATGCGTAATATTGGGAATAAAACAAGAATTAATCGCATACGGTTTTAATCGGCGCTGGGTAGCCTTGTTCCACCAAATCCTAGTCCCTTTCCATTTAAAACCAACCTTCCGCAAAGCATTCGCTACCATATAACCTAAAGGTAAATATTCGCCACAGTGATATCTGTCGCCAACTAACAGGACTAAATATCGCTTGGGGTACAATAGTCGGATGGCCTCTTTACCGAAAGCCTCAATTCTTGATAAGAAATCTTGGTAGTCACGGCTATTTCCAAAATCCTGTTCATCGTTAGAGTTCATATTAAAATTCGTTTCATTTTTAAATCCCGTCGAACCATGGTTGCATCCATAGGGGGGATCAGCGATGATCGCCGCGAAGGTTTCCGTTTCAAATTGGCCCATCAAATCTAAGCAGTTACCATTTAACATTTCCGAAGTAAAAGCCCTTCCTGTTTCTCCGGACTCTTGCACGGGTATTAATTCCCCGTTGGACTCGCGATACTCATCTATTATCCTCCGGTAGATTTCAACCCAAAAAGGATTGATTTCAATTCCTATGGCTCGCCTTCCGGCCAACTCTGCCCCCAGGAGAGTACCCCCTACTCCGGCAAATGGATCTAAAACCAATTCCCCCTTTTTTGTAAAAAAAGAAACGATCTCCGCCATCAACTGGGGCGGCTTCATTGCCCCATGTTTTTTTCGTAAATGGTGAGTCCGGTCAGGTGGATAATATGTTTCGTAGATACTATTGGTCCAATAAAGCCATTGCGACCCGTTAAGCTCGTTAAGTTGATTTTCCAAAGTTTACTCCCTTATCATCTCAAGAAATCTTTTTGGCGAGATCATAAACTTAGTTTATCCATAAAAGAAAAAACCTTCCTTAAGGAAGGCTTTTATCTAATTATAATATTGCTTTAAATGTTTTCCTCTTTTAACTTATCACAATAATCTTAGAACTTAACCCTCCCGCTGAACTCCCAGGATTTATCAATATCGTTCCAACCGGCCAATAACCGAAAACAACAGTTTTCATACTTGATCCGGTAATAGCGGTTGACCCAGTCGCCATCCCAATCGGGATTGTAATTGCCATCAAAAGTTAATGAATATTTGGAAGATAAGGGAATGTTAATGTTATAGAGATAATTGTCCCCCAATTTATAATCTTCTAAAAAGTCCCGGTAATCCTCATTAGTCTCTTCGGAATCAAGCCGTAAATAACTTAAAACTACATATTTTGATGGATTGAAGTCCAATTGGTGGCCCCAGTAAGTCCCACCATATTCTTGGTTAATGGAATCAAGGGCAAAAACATCCCGGGCTAATACACTAAACTGCATCTTTCCGATGGGAGTCTCCCAATACTTACGGGTAAGTCTAATGCCGACTTCGGTTTTTTCCGCATCCGAAAACTCCTGATATCCGTCAACACTCAAATTGACTAAACGGGTCCCGTAGTTAAAAGAATCGCTCAACCTCCAAAAACCGTCGAAATAATAACCTAGATTGACTCTATTGCTAAGCCGGTCGCTGAAATAATATTTAACGCCAAAGCCGATTAGATTCGGCCCTTTAGTGGAAAGCTCCGCTTGATAGTGCCAACTACGGTTATTCTTAACCTCCCCGGCATAATCAAAATTTAATTGTAAACCATCTGAGCCATCATATTTTAGCCTCAAATCCGGTAAATCATTATTATCCCTCTTAAAACTGAGCCGGGGAAAGTAAAAGATCGGAACTTTCTTGATCTTTAACACTACACTTCGAAGGTAAACCCGTTCATTGTCATAATCAATCCGCTTGGCAGTTAATACATAATCCGGTTTTGGTTTCGGACAAGTGGTCATAATCACTTTCGAAAAAGTACCTGTATCCCCCGACAAAGCTCCATCGTTACCGGATAAATAATAAATACGGGAATTCTCCTTAAGCTTACCCTGAAATTGTGCTAGATCCCCGATTTCTTCCTGAATATTATAATTAAGCGTCTCGGTCTGGTAGACAAATTTACTAGTAGTAATTTTAACATCGCCCGAAGCATGGACTGCTCCGGTTTGGCCATTATAAATCAGTTCTTGACACTCGATGCTAAGATCACCTTTAGTTAGAACTACATCCTGCGATGCGGTAGTCAGATTGGATTCCATATCATAATCAACACTGCCGGCCGCCTCAATTGACACCTCGGTTGAGCCCGGCGCCTCAGCCCAACTAACCTTTGAAGAACCGCAAAAAAGGATGAGTGATACTAAAATTAAGGGAAATATTTTAAAAATCCTAATCTTCTTCTACCTCCGGTCGTCTTGAAGTGTGTAAACCCGGACCGATTCCGAAATCTGCAGGTAAAAATCTGTTCCTGCAGGTATGGTACGTTCCTTGCCTTTGACCACAAGGCCAAATAAGATTCCTTCGGGGCCGAACGCCAGCATCCCCGCAGCGCTAGCTCCGACCGCCCACTGATAAGAGCGGTTCAAATCGGAAGATTTGGAGCCGCTGCTAATCTTGACTAAGGATCCATCAAGCGCTCTAATCTTGACGAAGTCCATTAGCAAACGAGCGTCTCTCCCTAAATTACTCGGTTTCTTAACCTCCTTTAAAATGCCAATACCGCTACATCCTTTGGGAAATACAACAAAACCATCAATCAGAAC
Source organism: Bacteroidota bacterium (assembly GCA_050261255.1). GTDB lineage: Bacteria > Bacillota > UBA4882 > UBA8346 > UBA8346 > JAAYHS01. Next base: position 4,906 of record JBLNDC010000569.1, on the reverse strand, counting down.
CGTATCGGCGACTACAAATCGAAACTTATCCCCGGCTTTACTGATTTTTGAACTTAATTCGTCGACAGTCTTTACTCTAACCAGCAACCCTTCAGGAACACTTATCCACTTCGCTTTGATGGCCCCATCCGGAAAAATTTGGTTGATCAAACGCTCCAATCTTTTGGTAATCGGCCCCGAAAAACGTTGGTTGTATAAAAACGCCTCAATCTTTTCCAACCGGGTCAATAACGGCCCGGTTAGCGTTTCGTGGTAAAGGACCCATTCTAAAGCTTGAAGCTTATAAACTAGACAAATATCGTAAGGCCGGTTGGAATACAAAAGAGTTTCCAAAAAGGATAATCGTTCCACCAGTGATTCATCAGTAGTTCTACCGGTTAAAATCAGTTCGAATTGGGTCAGCCGATCAAAGATGCTGCCATTGGTGGGAACTCCCAAAACCTCAGTCTCCAATTCATTTAACCAGTCCAAGGGGTTGCGGGCAATTGGCTCTCCATAAACCCCGCCGCTTAAAACTAAGATTAAGATTATAAACAAACATAAAATCAATATTTTAAAACAGCGATTCATTGTTCCTCCTAAAACCGGAAAGTCAAAGCCCCGGTCAACCTGGAGTCGTCAAAACTTATGATTTGATAAGCCAGCCAGAGTGTGGCCCAGTTATTGTATTCCAAACCTAATGAGGTAGTACTGAGCATACCCGATTCCAACTGAGAATTTACAAAAGATTGATAACTTAAGACCGACCAATAATTATTGAACTGGTATTCGATTCCCGCTCCGGCTTTGGTATCGGACGGCCAAATTTCGTTCCAGCCGTTTTTATCATTCCGATATAGTAGTCCCAGTTCTCCGGTGATCGATGTTCTGTCATTCAAAGACATATTACCTTGAATGTTGATTTGAAACGACTGTAAGTTAGATCGATTGATAGAGTCTAAATCCACTGCCGCTGGCTGACGGGAGCTATAAAAAGGCAATCCCATGTTGAGCAAATCAGGCTTATCCTCAGTAGTCACTAGAAACCCGCCAATTTTCAAACTGTTATTTACCTCTTCAACAACTAGCTTGCTTTGGAAATCGGGTTTAAAATTCGAGTACCCTTTTAAAGGCATTGGTCCGTTGAAACGCCACAAACTCTCAACCTGACGCACATGATTGACTTCATCAAGTAGATCGAGGACCGAAGCGTTCAAGTTAGAAGTCTCTTTTACGACAGTATCTTGGGCCGGATTATCCAAAGGAAATAAATAATAACCTTTGATACTTTTCTCGTTATTGAGCGTTAAATCACCTTTAACTACCAAAAACGGCGGGTTATCCTTCTGGTTGGGGTGATGAACGATATTGATTGTGCCTACTGTCCCTTGAAGGAGAGCCCGATTGTCATCCTGCACAAAGATTGAAGGTAAGAATAGAAATGACTTTCGGTAAATTTCTTGAATATACTGTCCAAAATAATAATAAGATTCCTGGTCCTTGGTAGTGTCATTGATACGGGATAAAATTATATCAAGATCTTGATAATCATCGTTTTTTATCATCGTTTCATCTAAATTGGGGCTGATCGTATAAATATCGGTGATCTCAACGCCCATTGCAGTAAGTTCGGGGCGAAATTCAACGACTAGTCTACGAATGGATTCAACCATCGGTTGGGGAATTAGGTTCATTTTAGCCTTCCCTATTGGAGAATCCAATTCATTGGTAATTATAGTTTTTATGTAATAAGCAACTTCAAAACGGGTCAGTTTATTTCCGGAAGCAACCCACTCACTAGGATAATCGGAAATCAGCCCTTCCCGAAATAACGCCTCCATTTCCCCATAAACCCATGGCTCTTCAATTATAGGTGAAGCGGCGGATTGCGATAAAACCATTCCGGAAAAAGCAACCGTAACCAAAATCGCTATCAAAATGAAAATCCAATTCCGAACCATATTAATCCTTCTTTTTAAGAAATCTCTCCGCTAAAATAACAGCCACATAATCGTCATAAGCTTCGCCGGGAATACGTAAGCCAATCGGGATTAAACGCAACAATCCTTTACTGTGATCTCGTAAATAACGCCGTCTCCCCTCAAAACTCGAATTATTCTCATCAACCATTTCAATGGGCAATCCAAAAGGTTTTAAAATATCACCGATAATCTTACTATTAGTTCGATCCCCTACCACAAAAGAGGAGATCTGGTATTTGTCCATAATAACGTTAACCATCTTCGATAGTTCCACTGCAGGAATGACCTGTTTTTCTAAAACAAGCCCTTGTTCATCAACTACTGCAATCCCGCATTTGTGGCTACCGGGATCAACCGCTAAAATTAATGCTATTTTGGATCAGCCTCCTTTAAGTCATGGAGCGCCAATTTAACCCGAAACGGATCGATCCGCTCAATATCATCGCTGGCAACTACCGAAACTTCGTATATACCCTGAGGATTTCCTTTGATCCGGCTAATAATATTAGCAATTTCCGAGATGGAGATCACATTCCTTAAATTCTGCCCATCAGTGATGATCCCTTTTTCGATAGCTTTATTAATGGCTAATATTAGTAAACTTAACAACTGGTCCCGAAGGTCAGATTCGGATGATGTGCTTAACACCTTAGTTTTAACTATATTTTCCCCGGTTCTAAATATCCGCTGATTGGGGAAGACCTCTAAAGTCGCAGTTAAAGGTTCACCGGCAACCGAGTTTTTCTCAACGGTTACCCTTAAAACTGCTGCATCTTTTAAGGTTGCGATTTCATAGTTTACTTCAGCGATTCGGCGCGGTGAAATTCGAAGCGCATAATCTGACTTACCGAGAATCCTAGCTCCTCTCTTCAAGGCAATCTGATTGGCTTCATTGAGAAGCGGCTCAATGACCTTCTCAAAAGCTTTATCGGAAGCTTCCCCGGAATTGATTACCCCGGCAACTAGAATTTCGCCAACATAAAAGATGATGGGCTTACCAACGATAGTTTGGTGCCGGTCTTCCAGACTTTTAAGCCAACCCTCCAAGTTTTGAATCTGCTGATTCAATCTGGTTTCTTGCAAATTGAGATTAGTAATTTGGTTTTGTAAGTCTTCATTAATCTTGGCCAAATTGCGAGAACGTTTTTGGGCTAAAGTCAAATCTGCGGTAGTTGTCTTTAAATTATTCTGGGCCAAACGGTACTCTTCTTCAATCTTAACCAATTGCTCTTCTTTTTTCTTACGCTCCGCAACAACAGTTTCCAAATCGCGAAGCAGCTTTAGATGTTTATCAGTAAGGCTCTTGTACTCATCTTCCTTTTGGCGATATTGCTCAGTCAAACTCCGTACTTGCTTGGTAGTAGCCGCCAGTTCATCCTGAATAGCCTTTAGTCTAAAAATCGCCGTATGCACATAGTCGGAGATTAAACTCAAAATCATCAAGGTTAACCCGGCGATGAAAAAACCGGTAAGAACCGTAATAACCATGGAAGTATACTTAGGCCTCATCCCAAAGAGACTAAGCTTTTTTTTGCCAACCTTCATTCCGACTCGATCTCCCAATAAAGCGAGCAAGCCGCCGAAGACAATCACCATGGCTATTACCATGTATCCTATCATTTATTCTCCCGCCTTAATTTTTAACCTTCGCAAAGACATATAAACCGTAACCGGCAAGGGCGAAATTGGGTAACCAAGCTCCGATAAACGGCGAAATTGAACCGCCTCTCCCCAAGGCATTGCCCAAACCCATTAACCCATACCATATTAAGATAAAAATAATACACAATCCGAATCCGGCCGCATTTGAACGGCGTTGCGGCTGCAAAGCCAAAGGGGTCCCTAAGAGCGCAAAAACAAAGCTGGCAAAGGGTATTGCGAATTTAGTATGCAAATCGACCAATAATTCCCGGCGTTTATCTCCTTCAGGAAAAAAACGGTCAATGTATTTACTTAATTCGGTAATACTCTTATATTCGGGATCTTCATCCAACTGCTTAATCTCTTTTGGGGTAAGGTTTAACTGATAGTGGACCCGGCCTTTATCGATAATAATCGAATAGTAACTATCGGTTAAGAATTGATAGATAATCCCGTTTTCAAAGATCCAACCTTCCCCATCCTTCCAATGCATATCCACAGCCTCAATCAAACGGCTGGCTTTTCCCTGGTTGAATTCGATAATGTTCACGTCTTGGAATGTTTTAGCCGTGGGATCATAAACCCTAGCGTAAATCCGTTTCCCAAGACCACCATCAGTATAAAAATCCTGCTTAAAATGATAGATTGCAGCCGAAGCTTCCCTGGAAGCAGCCTCATCTTCAAGTTGATCATAAGTGCGGTTGGTAAACGGCACTAGGTATTCATTGAATAAGACGCCGGTGATGCTAACAATAAAGCCTAATACTAATACCGGCGCCGCCAATCTTGAATAGGTTAAACCACCGGCCCGCATGGCAATAGTCTCGCTATGGCTGGTTAACTTTCCTAAGCCCAACAAAGCCGCAAGCAAAACCGCTATCGGAGTGCATTGAGTTACATATTCCGGTAACTTCAACAATAATAGTTTCAAAATAAAGAAAATTGATAAATGATATTGTTCGGCGTCTTTGAGTAAATCAATAAAGAGTAAACCGGAAAAAATACTCAAGAAGGCGAACAGGCCGAATAAAAATGGCCCTAATATCTCTTTAGTTAAATATTTAGAAAGAATCTTCATTACGATCCTCCTGCATAAAAATGCTAACGACCACTGTTACCACTTAGTAGATACGACTAATTGCGACCACATAACGGATGCAACAAATTCTCGATCCACGTCAATCTTTTCATTTATTCACTTGAGGCCCTGTGTTTAAAAATTATTTGAACGCAACAGAAATTGTCGGGGACGACTTATTACATTAAGGAATTGCATAATTCATGATTTAAGCTTTGGCTCACAA
>JBLNDC010000568.1:0-5073 GCA_050261255.1 Bacteroidota bacterium | reverse complement strand
ATCAGCCACAGGTTATGGAATTTATTATTTCGCCTCAGGAACACCGAACAATTTAACAGCTTATGTTTTTCAATATGATCCTGGAGCATCTCTAACCGATCGAAGAGGGCGAAGTGATGGTGGAGCTTTTTTTGTTAAAAAAGTAATTGCCTCTAACCCACCTCCCAAAAACGGTCCATGGGAAAATGAAACCCGTGACTTTCGACTTGGTTTTGATGATAATGAAGATAGAGATCTTCTAGATGGCGAATTTGATGGAAATGTTATCAGAGTGGGTTTAAATGATTTAAAAACTATAATGCGAAATAACGGTCATGAGGATTTTGAAAATTTAAATCAACCACATAAAATTACTATTGAAGTCAAAGACGGTCGTCATTATATTTCTTGTGATGGAGTAACAATCCTCAATTTTGTCGATAATGATACCGAAAATCCCATTCCTACCACAAATACTGGTACCGGGCTTCGTACTTGGAATGCAAGAGTTGACTTTTTCCCAGGTGATCCTGAAGGTCAGGACCCTCCACGCCAAATAATTTGGGAAAATCCTAATTAAAAGTTTTTAAACCCAATGGTACATTATACATTAAAAGAAGGGCCTATTTTAATTAAGCCCTTCTTTTTATTTAACTCCTTCACACAATCCCCTGCGCCAACATAGCATCGGCTACCTTCTTAAACCCGGCGATATTCGCTCCAACCACTAAGTTGTCCTCATAACCATATTCCTTCGCTGCTTGGCTTGCATTCTTATAAATGTTAATCATGATGTCTTTCAATTTTGCATCGACTTCCTCAAAGGTCCAGGAAAGCCGCATGCTGTTTTGGGACATTTCCAAAGCGGAAGTAGCGACGCCACCGGCGTTAGAAGCTTTAGCGGGCGCAAAGAGTACTTTATTATTTTGGAAAACTTCGATCGCTTCTGGAGTGGAAGGCATGTTTGCGCCTTCACCAACAGCCCAACATCCGTTTTTAACCAAAGTTTCCGCAGCGTTTTTGTCGATTTCGTTTTGGGTAGCATTCGGAAGGGCGATATCACATTTAACGGTCCAGATACCGTTGCAACCTTCGGTATACTTGGCGTTTGGATGGTATTTAACATATTCGCTGATTCGTTTCCGTTCAACTTCTTTGATTTTCTTAACTGTATCTAGTTTAATCCCATCCGAGTCGTAAATGTACCCATTGGAGTCACTCATGGCGACCACTTTACCACCTAATTGAGCGACTTTCTCCGCAGCGTAAATCGAGACATTACCCGAGCCGGAACTAACAACGGTTGCTCCTTTAAAAGATTTACCCTTGGCCTTAATCATCTCATCAACGAAATAACAAAGTCCGTAACCGGTAGCTTGAGTTCGTGCCAAACTTCCACCCCAGGTTAAGCCTTTCCCGGTCAAAACACCCTCATAAAGGCCTGTAATTCTCTTATATTGGCCGTACATAAAGCCGATCTCGCGGCCTCCCACTCCGATGTCTCCGGCCGGCACATCGATATCAGCGCCGATATGGCGGTACAATTCCGTAATGAAGCTTTGACAGAAACGCATTACTTCACCATCGGACTTACCCTTCGGATCAAAATCACTCCCACCTTTACCGCCGCCGATCGGCAATCCGGTCAAAGAATTTTTAAAAATTTGCTCAAACCCTAAAAATTTGATGATTCCGATATAAACCGATGGATGAAAACGGAGGCCGCCCTTATAAGGGCCGATTGCGCTATTGAATTGGACCCGGAAACCTCGGTTCACTTGGACTTTTCCCTGGTCATCCACCCAAGGGACCCGGAAGATTATCTGTCTTTCCGGCTCGACGATCCGTTCCAAAATTCCCGCTTTAACATACTCGGGATGACGTTCCATTACCGGTTCCAAGGATTCCAGCACTTCTTTTACAGCTTGATGAAACTCGGGCTCATTTGGGTTCCGCTTAAGGACTTGTTCCATTAATTGATTGGTCAATGACATTTTTTAAATACCGCCTTCCATAAAGTATATAAATCCGATAGTAATTAACTATCAAAGGTTTTTAAGTTTTTTTCCGAATGGCGGAAAATGATTTCATTTTTTAATTATTTATTCTTTGATTTTATGCACTAGCCTTTTAAATGTCAAGCATATGCATGCATGTATTATGAATACAATTCAAATACACTTTACTACCTAAAATAAAAAAAGAAGTTGTTCACAACTTCTTTAAAATGCTAATAGTAGCTAATATGCTTCTCACTTTGGGGCCCAGACCGGATCATAGTCGTTTGCTTCCGATAATTTAGTTACCTTCCCGTCTAAGGTCACCAGATATAATGCTGACTTTTGAAACGAACTGTTTTTACCGGCAAATATAAGTTTAGTACCGTCTGGAGACCACTTTACCGGGCTAAGCGGGATTGAGACATTAACTCTAATTTCTTCATTAATCTTAGTTTTCATATTATAAATCATTAGCCTTGAATTACTTAAAAACGCTACTTTAAGCGAATCCGAAGACCAGTCTGGAATCGCCCGTTCTTCTCCTGTCTTTTCCAATAGCCGATCATAATCATTACCATTAGTTCCTACAATATAGACTCCGTAAATAAAATTATAGGTTACTGAACCCTTTTCACTCACCTTCGCTTCTACATCCGCTACTTTGGTAAAGACAATAGTAGTACCATCAGGAGACCAATAGATACTATCAATAGAGACAATATCCTCGACTTTTTTACTACCGTTAGCGAGCTCAAGATTATTAGTACCGTCGGAATTCATAACGAAAATTTGGTTGTAAGTTCCCGTTAGCTTTCGTTTTGTTGAAATATAAGCAATCTTTTGTCCATCTATAGACCAGACTGGATTTTGATAATCTTCTTTTTCTCCGGCAATCTTTTTTCGGTCCGTTCCGTCTGATTTCATAACATATATATATGTATTTCTCCGGTATTTTTCAAGAAACAGAATTTGTGAACCATCGGGAGACCATGAAGGATCTTTCCCTTCAGCATCTAGCTCTGTTAAACGGGTAAGATTACCACCATCAGAGTCAACAGTGAAAATCGCATTCTTTTTTTTGATTTTAGCTACAAAAAGAATTTTTAGACTATCCGGTGACCACAAAGGTAAAAAATCACTGTTACAATTTTCTGCTAACTTTACTTGACTACTACCGTCATAATTCATCACCCAGAGCGCGCATTCTTTGCCTTTCTTAGAATAATAGAGTATCTTATCGCCATTCGGCGCCCATTGCGGTTTAATATCGTCATTTTGATTATTGGTAAGCCTTTTCAAATCAGTACCATTATCATTAATGGTGTAAATATCGAAACTACCGTCTCTCTTTGAAGTAAAAGCGATTCTGTGGGGTCGAACCTTCATTACATCTTCTTGGGCAATTGAAATAGCCTTTATTACCGGGACAAAGGCCAACGACAAAAATACTATACACCAAAACTTCCGCATCATCATTAATAACCTCCCGGTATTAATTCCGTTTTGTTATACATTCTACTGATTCTTTAGATCCTCCTTTAAATGAAAACCAGCCTAATTTATAATTTTCCGGTTGTAAGTGCCGCGTTTATGGATACTCTTTAAATTCCAATATACATTTAAAAAAGGGCTGTCTAAAATGAGACAGCCCTTTGAGTTAAAAGATAATCTTACCAGAAACTGGCGTATGCGCTTACATAGGTGATTTTTTCTTGAGCTTTGCCCTCACCTAATGTAGCAGCGCCGATTCGGGTTTCGAGAATACCGAATTTATAACCAACAAAGAAATCGGTCATATTTTTGTCTTCATTGACTTTATCTTCAGCTTCCAATGCCGCATATCCGATGGTAACTTTGTCAATACCGGTATAACGGATCTGATAACCCATACCGCCATCTTTGCTAAATGTGTATTTGTCATCCATCAACAAGGTAACATCGAATTTGAGGTCATCGAAGAAAACAGCTGCTTGAGCCTGACTGGTGGAATCTCCCGTCTTCGGTTCAGCTGTGAGATAATCGACCTTAATGGTTCCAAAACCAAGCTGATATTCGGCGCCAATAATAGTCTCGGTGTCTTCCGATGGAGCAATGTAATGACCGGCATGAACATTACCGCCATCAAACTTAAAGGTAGCGGCGACAATCATTTCATTTTTGTCATAAACTCCACTATCATAACTGGCAGGATCCTCGGTTATTAAATACTTCGCATCTCTCTTTTGAACCGGGTCAAGAGTAGCATCCTTATCAATAGCTTTTAAAGCAGCTTCTGCAGCAGGTGTTAAATTTTTATAAGATTTTTTATCAGGAACAAAACCAAAGTTAATAACGACATTATCAGTCTTATAGTCGATACCGATTGCATCGGCAAGAGAATGGTCGAACATGGGATCACGATGATACATAGCATAATCAAGACCACGGAGCCGATCCTGACCGCGTTTGGCATTTTCATTTTCCCAGTTGGTATACCAGAGGTTGAAATTGGAACCGCCAAGATTATTAATGCCGAAATCATAAATGGCTTTCGGACCACTTAGCTCTCTATCATTTGGCCAGCCGTCGATTTGGGCCCCGATTGCTCCCCAGGTGCCAGTCTCTTCATCATTGATTTTGCCTTTAAGCAGCATTTTAATACCGGAATTTTTGGTAGTTGTATGTTCATCTTTTTTGGCATCATCATCACTATCAATATAAGCCCAGGTAATCCTTCCACCTACATACGGATCAAAGGTAGCAGCATAGGCTACAACGGTTAACGATAAGGTTAACACAACTACTAATGCAAGTACTAACAACTTTTTCATTCGATTAGCTTCCTCCTCTTAATTTTAAAAATAGCTTTACCTGATCAAGCAACTAAATTAATCCTAAAATTTGGAGCTGGTTCTTTTCAAGTTTCGAAACAGATACATCTCCGGATTAACTGGCTTGATCCCAAACAAATATATTAATTATACACCCCCCTTCCATCCCCAAATACCCTTTGTAAGATGCAATATGAAGCTAAAATTAGAGTGTATTACGTTACAAATTTATTATCATATTGTAAACGGAAAAAGCCTAGATTGATATTTCCTCGACAGTTATT
>JBLNDC010000567.1:0-3125 GCA_050261255.1 Bacteroidota bacterium | reverse complement strand
TTTTATTTGGTGCGATCTTCATGTCCATCGGCTTCGGGATGAACCATTTCATTCGGGCGGAGGGAAATCCGAAGATCGCCATGTTTACAATGTTGTTGGGAGCAATTGCCAACACAATTTTAGATCCGATCTTCATTTTCGCTTTCGGATGGGGGGTTAAGGGCGCGGCTTGGGCGACCATCATTTCCCAAGCGGTCGCGGCGTTTTGGGTTCTCTCGTACTTTCTTCGTAATAAAGGTCACCTCAAGATTCATGCCGGGAATCTTAAGTTAAAGCTGACGGTGGTTCGGGAGATTACGGCCATCGGCTCTGCCCCATTTCTGATGCAAATGGCCGCCAGTGTAATCGGGGTAATCTTAAACAATAGTCTGGTCCGTTATGGGGGAGACTTGGCCATCTCCGCCATGGGCATTGTCAATAGTCTGATCATGTTCTTCTTAATGCCGATCTTCGGGATCAACCAGGGATCACAACCGATTATCGGTTATAATTACGGAGCTGAAAAGTTTGACCGGGTTAAAAAGGCTTTAAAGCTGGCGATTGCCGCGGCAACTTCGGTTGTAATTGCCGGTTTTGCAATTGTGCAACTCTTCCCTGAAAGCTTGGTCCTGCTTTTTAGCAGGAACGATCCGGAATTGATCGCGCTTGCATCACGGGCGATGCGGATTTTTCTGATAATGCTTCCGATCATCGGCTTTCAGATCGTCAGTGCCAACTACTTTCAGGCTGTGGGCAAACCAAGACAGGCAATGATTCTGAGCCTATCCCGGCAGGTTTTGCTCTTGATTCCGGCTTTAATAATCCTCCCCCGGTATTTCGGGCTAAACGGAGTATTTTACGCCGGTCCGGTGGCGGATTTCGGCTCTTCGGTAATCACCGGAATCTGGCTGTATTTTGAATTGAAGCATTTGGACCGGAAGCATAGCGAGAGCCTGATCCAACCGGCCGGAGAGCTAACCTAATTTGAAAAACTGTGAACGGAACCCGGAAATATTACTAATTTAGAGAGATGCCGGAGGTCCCCATGTCCCGTCCCGAACTGCTAATTCCCGCTGGAAATTTGGAAAAGCTCCGCACCGCTGTCCTTTATGGCGCCGACGCGGTTTATGCCGGAGTTGAAGGCTTAAGTTTACGCGCCCGGCAAGCCGAGTTCAGCCTGGAAGACCTGGCCCAAGGGACGGAAGAAGCACACCATCAAGGGGTTAAGGTCTATGCGGCGTTGAATGTATTTGCCCGAAACCGGGATTTAGATAAAGTCTCTCGAATTGTAAATGATTTGGTCGTGTTGGGAATCGATGGCGTAATTATCAGCGATCCCGGGGTTTTAGCAACTGTTAGGCGAATTCGACCCGGCCTCCCGATTCACCTTAGCACCCAAGCCAATACCACTAATGGGGCAGCGGTCAGGTTTTGGAAAGACCAAGGAGTAGCAAGAATTGTTCTAGCCCGGGAACTGACTTTAGCGGAGATCGGGGAGATTGCCAAAGATGTTCCGGAGATTGAGTTGGAGCTATTCATTCATGGCGCGATGTGCATGGCCTACTCAGGCCGGTGTTACCTCTCTGCCTACCGGAACCGGCGCAGTTCCAACCAAGGGGATTGTACTCAGCCTTGCCGTTGGGAGTACCGCTTAGTGGAGTCGACCCGGCCCGGATCGCCGCTGATCGTGGAAGAAGACGAACATTATAGTTACTTGCTTAGTTCAAAAGATTTATGTATGATCGAATATTTGCCTGAAGTATTAAAGTCAGGGGTAGGCAGCCTGAAAATCGAAGGACGGATGAAATCAGCTTATTATGTGGCGGTGGTCACCCGGACTTACCGTTGGGCGCTTGATTCCTATTTGAAGGACCCGGATCAATATCGATGCGTTCCCGAATGGCTGGAAGAATTAAAGAAGGTATCCTACCGGGGTTATACCACCGGTTTTTACTTTAAAAGTGAAAAAATAAATGAGGTTAACCCCGAGGTTAAATATATTCAAACTCATGATCTAGCGGGAACGGTTTTAGATTATGATTCGGTTGCCAAAAGGGTCTTGGTAGGGGTCCGTAACCGGCTTTCCAGCGGTGACCGGGTTGAACTGTTATTACCCAATGACACCCTAACGGTTGATCTGAAACAAATGACCGATTGCAAAGGCCTTCCGATTCGCGAAGCTCATAATGGTTATCAGGTGTATCTCCCGTGTGAGCCGGAGGTCCCGAAGGGCGCGGTACTAAGGAGAGAAATTATACAAAATAACGCTTAAGATTAACTGATTTTAGACGATATATTAATCAATACTACAGTTTGTTTTTTATTATCAATGCAACCCGTTATTGGTTAAAATGGATCCATTACATTTACGAAAATTTACAAAATCCTGTTTGACAGTTGTATCGGTCTCAACTATAATTATTACAAAATAATAAATCAGCATATATTAGCTAAAAAAGAAGGTTTGGGTGAAAAATGGAACAGATTTGTGAAAACGCTTCAGATGAAGTCGGACTTAAGCCCCTTCCCAAGTTAGCAATACCCCTTAGTGAGCGGGCTGATTATTTTCGTAAACGGTATTTCCCCGATGCTACGAAAACCGACTGGAACGATTGGCATTGGCAAATTAGAAACTCAATCAACTCCTTTGAACGCCTCAGTGAAATCATCAATCTCAGCGAAGATGAACTTTCCGTTCAGAATTACCGGAAAATTTCGCCTCCCCTGAAAATCACACCCTATTACGCCAGTCTGCTCGATCCCGATCTTCCATTACAGCCGATTAGACGGACGGTAGTCCCAGTTAAAGATGAATATCTTTATTCTCCTTGCGAAGCCGAAGACCCGTTGGGAGAAGAGCATACTAGACCCGTCCGGGCGATAGTGCACCGCTATCCCGATCGGGTATTATTTTTGGTTTCAAATTGGTGCTCGGTTAGCTGCCGTTATTGCACCCGTTCCCGGGTGATCGGGGATAACCGCCGTTATAAATTGGACCTTGCCGTCTGGGAAGAAGCCCTAGCATATATCGAGTCTAACCCTAACATCAGGGATGTGGTAATTTCCGGTGGTGATCCGCTTACTCTTCCCAATTTAAAATTGAATTGGTTATTATCAAGATTACACCAGATTCCGCATTTGGAAAT
>JBLNDC010000566.1:0-5474 GCA_050261255.1 Bacteroidota bacterium | reverse complement strand
TAAATTACCGTTAACATATCCTTTGATGCTTGTACCAATTAATTCAATCTTTAAAGTATAAAAAGTTGAAGAGTTATAGGTGAATGATGCATAATCCAGGGAACTCTCACTACCGTTTACCCGTTTGTAGAGATAAACCTTGGAACCGTCTTTTAAGATTAGAAAATAGTAGTTTTTTGTGTCTTGAAAACGGGCAATCAAACCGTGGCGATTCCCGGAACTACCGGGTTTGACCTGAGCCGAATAGGTGTAGTCTCTCCATGTGGATTCACCATTTACCATCAGATAAGTTGCCGAAGAAGTTGAGGTCTGTCTGGCGACTTTTGAACCGTCAGTCACAATGCTCCAACTTCCGTTCCCGGTAGCATTGGTCCAGGTACCGCTTGGAAAGGTGCTGTAGGATTCAAAGTCATCCGATAATAAGGAGGCCGCATGACTAATGTTTAGGAAAATAAATACTAGTATTACCGCAAACATAATAATCAACTTCGAATTTTTCAATAATTTCACCTCTTTGTTAAAATAATTTATGGAGCCCAAACTCAATATTCACCCCCGTTTAATCGATTTAATAAAATACTATTATTTAATCCCCGAAAGAAGGGATAAGACAATTATATCTTTATTTAATCGATTTAACGACTCGATAAAAAAATAATAGTAGCTGATTTATAGTCAAATTTAAAGGTTTGCTAAATTTATGTTAATTTTTCTTAAAATCCGAGTGATTTTTACTACCATGGACTGAAAGAGCTGTTACTTGAGGATAGTCTATCTTCAAATCGATGAGCCGTTATTAGAAATAGCTTTGACCGATTTACGGATAATGAGTTCGGCGGGGTAAACAGTTTGGACCGATTCTGAGATGCTATTCTTTAAACGTTCCAGCAATAAATGAACCGCAGCGGTTCCCCGTTCATATTTGGGTTGTTTTACCGTTGTCAAAGGCGGATCGGAGATTCGGGCATAAGGATTATCGTCGTAGCCGATAATTGATAGATCATCCGGTATTCGTAATCCTAGCTCTTTAGCGGCGTTGATAGCTCCTAAAGCCAACATATCATTGAAAGCAAAAATACCGGTTGTGTCAGGGCGTTTTTGCAGTAAGTCCCGGATCATCGAATGACCGAGTTCCACGAAATGTTCTCCTGAAGAGGAGATAAAAGGCTCGTTGAGATAGAGACATAACTCAGGATCTGGAGACAGGTTATGATCGCGGAGTGCTTGGTGATACCCTTTAATACGGCTTGATTGGCGGCCAATATACGCAATCTTGGTGTGTCCTAGTGAAATCAAGTAAGTTACAGCCTCATAGCTTCCTTTGATTTGGTCAACCAATAAAAAATCAGCAATTTCAAGTTGGGGGTTTAATACCAAAGATAAGGCTTTAGTATGTGTTTGCTTATTCATCGGGCTATAATCCGCATCTTCCAAATAGGTCGTGAAGATAATTCCGTCAGCTCTTTTTTCCAGGAGCAAATTAATATAATATTCCTCTCTTCTGGGATTATTCAAGGAATTACATAATAATACCGAGTATTTAGCTTTTTCGGCAGTCTCTTCGACTCCGCTGGCGATCTCCGGATAAAACGGATTGGTAATCGACGGCACAATTAAGCCAATTATCCGTGATTTTTTAGTTCGAAGGCTTTGGGCAACTCCGTTCAGGCTATAGTTGAGTTCTTTAAGCGCCCTTTTTACTTTATTCCTGGTTGCCTCCGAGATCCGTTGATCGTTATTCAACACCAACGATACCGTGGCCGGGGACACACCGGCAAGGTCAGCGATATCTTTGACTGTAACTGTTTTATTACCTTTCAACTTTTCCCCTTATTTCAACATTTACCATTTCTATATTTTTCATTATATTATCTTACATTTCAGAATTTATTGCAATATATATATAAGTTGTAGCAGAATTCAATAACGATTATGATAATTAAATTATTTAACCCGGATTAGGTGAGTTTCGGATCAGCTATGAATCCAGTATTTAAAAGTACTAAAAGTGTCCTGATTTTGATTTGACAATTGTCTAACCAATAATTTTATAATACTTAAATAAAAGAGGCTGTCGCTGACAGCCCCCTTTTGAGTTATTTCAGATATTCCTGCAAAGTCTTGCGCACCGCTCCCGGTCCGGTCAGCATTTTTCCGACCATCTCCTGTAAAGTGGCGCCGGTTCCGCCAAGTTGGTATAGGTCTTGGCCCATGATGCCTTTATGGCTGATGGCGTCCTTGAAGGCGACCGCAGAAGCTGGGTCACCGATTTTGGCTTTGGCGGCGCAGGCCATCAATAGTTCTTTGTTCGGATCTTCCTCAAGGTTGTAAGTCTGGATTTGATCATCGATCCCCATGGCATAACGGAGGAACCCGGCTACCGGCAGTAATACCAACTCCAACTCGTCCTGGGATAGGCCTTTGGCCCGGCCTGCATAGAAGGTATCCAGGAATCTGGGGAGCATCTTGTTGGAACCGTTGAAGGCGATCCGCATCGGGTCGTCCGGGATATTCGGATTGTTCAAGCGCTCGATGGCAGCCTTGGCGAAATCGCGCGGATCCAACTTTTTCGGCCGTTCGACGGTTTTAATGACGATAGCGATGATCCGGTTGATCAAATCGGTAAGCTCTTGATCCTGCATTCCTTTGTATATGCCATAGTTGCCCCGGTAGCCCAGGAGTACTCCCAGTCCGGCAATGACCGAATGGCTCATATTCAGGATCCGGAGTTTCATATCTTCATATTTTTTGACTTCTGCGTAACTGTCTTCCATAAACACGCCTTCGGCCTTTTCAAAACGGGGCCTGCCGGCGGGAAAAACATCCTCAACCGCCCAATAGCGGACTTTCTCGGTAACCACTAGATTGGAACGGACGCCAAGTTCTTCCATGACTCTGCGGGTGTTTTCATCCGGATTGACGGCGATCCGGTCAATCATACAGTTCGGGAAGGAGAATTGTTTAGGATCGGAGAGGTATTTTAGAAAACCTTTAGGAGCGAATCCTTTCTCTTCCCAAGCCTTGGCTACGGTCCTAACTGTAGCGCCGGTATAATGGCCGTTACCTGAGAAATTGGTGCAGCTGACTAAAGCGAACTTCAAACCGGCCTTATAACGCTCTCTGGCGAAAGCAGTCCATTTGGCGGGATCGGAGTTGACGGTGCCTTCCTCCATATCTTTGATCAAGATCGGATTGACCGGTTCGGCAAATTCGCCGCCACTGTATATCACACCGTAAACTCCCTCAGGAGCGTTGATTGTAGCAAATTGTACTTCAGGATCCCGGGCGTATTCCAATAGTTTAGCCCAAGCGAGACTGCTGGTATTACCGTCAATGAAGAGCAGGGACGGGAGAGCGCCTTGGATCTTGGGAATAACTTTTCCTTTTTCATTTTCGAAGATTAACTGGGTCATTAGGTAGTCGGAAGCTCCCAGTTCCGTAACATACTTGGGTGAATAAGTTTCGACCCCGGCCATTAAACCGGTCTGCGGGTCCTGGTTAAGCAGGTCCTGGAGAATATCCCCGGTATGACCGTAAGCCATTTTACCGGCGGAGAAAGAGATAGCTTTAATCGGAAGCTTTGTCCGGTCGTATTTGGGGAGGATGACGTCTTTTCCTTTCCAAAAGCGGGAATCATCAAGCAATTTCTGGTTAAGTACCTTTGTTTCCACAGTTAGCCACTCCTTTGATCTCAATGTTCCATATTGTGTGTATGGGCATGCAAAAATACTTAAAAATAATTCCACAGTAGTTGACTAATACCTGCAAAAAATATTTTTTACCAGTTATCAGGGAATATGACAGATGTCATTTCATCAGTAAATTCGGTAAGGTATACTATATTTAACCTTTATGTTTTAGAAAGGAATTACTGTGAAAAAACTATCCGATAATAAGCTAATGCATTCTTTGGTTGAAAAGTATGGCTTGAGGGATTTGTTTGAAAAAGAAATGACACCTATGATGACGCTCTATTCATTTGGTAAAGATGAAATCATCAGCGAGGTGTCGAATGTTTACGACAGTTTATATTTCTTGGTCTCGGGTAAAATCGGGATTTATAAACTGCTGGAGAACGGAAAGACATTATTATTGCGCTTTTATCAACCGCTCAATATCATCGGCGATCTGGAGTTCTTAAATAAATATCCGATCAAAACCAATGTCGAAGCTGTAACGGATTCGCTTTTAATCGGGATCAAATACGAGGATTTATACAAAAACGCTTGGGATGACCCTAAGTTTTTAAGATTTATCATTCGAAATTTAAGTCATAAGTTATACACCTTTTCCAACGCTTCAACGATTAATCTGTTATGTCCGTTGGAGAACCGTTTTGCCGGTTACCTGATGTCGGTGAATCCGAATCCGGCGATTGGCCCGTTAAAGGAAGAAATCAAGGTGGAAAAGGTTACAGAAATGGCGATGCTGCTCGGTGCGAGTTACCGGCACTTATTACGGGTAATTCGAAAGTTTGTTGCTAATCGGATCATCAGCTACGAACAGGGAGTAATCACGGTTTTAGATAATAATAAGTTAAAGGGATTGGCTCGCGAAAACATTTATGAATAAATCGAGGTGCCGCAGATGTATGGGATGCTCTTTCCGGTGATTGCGGGGATTTTAATCAGCCTCCAAAGTGTCTTTAATGCCAGGATCACGGAGAAGGCCGGTCTATGGGAGACCAATACGCTGGTTCATTTGATGGGATTGGCGATGACTTTGCTATTTCTATGGTTTCAGGGTGACGGCAGCTTTAAAAGGTTGCTGGATGTGAATTGGTATTATTTGCTGAGCGGCTTCTTCGGGGCTTTTATTGTTTTCGGAATCATTAAAGGAGTCACGGCAATCGGACCGACTCTGACCAGCGCCATCTTAGTCATCACCCAGCTGCTCGTGGCATGTCTGATCGATTGTACGGGTAGCTTTGGGATTCCACAGGCTAAATTCGACTTTACCAAATTGGCCGGGGTTGGTTTGATGATTGGGGGGATAATTGTATTTCGCCTTAAGGGATAATCCATGCTTTTTAAAACCTACAATAACCACCCTTTTCCTAAAGGAAACAGTCGCGCTGTCAAGAACTGTTAAGCCAAATAATACAACCACGTCCTAGGGGTATTTTACTATTCATTACATATTGCCAGCGTTTTTCCCTGATGGTTCGTGGTGAAAAGGAGTTATTGGAGATGCGGATCACCATGGCGAAACGGGTGTTTCTTTCCGGTTGGATTCTTTCATCTTTAACTTTGGGTAGTGTTGCAAGAGGCCAGACTTATTATGTTCAACCCGGAGATTCACTTTATTCTATTGCAGCCCGCTATGGGACATCCGTTACCGCTCTCCAGAAAAATAACGGTTTAACAGGTACGGCAGTTTATCCTGGACAAGTTCTAAGTCTCACCCGGCGGTATACACCGCCTTCACTAAGTTCTACATATACGGTCCGCGACGGTGATTCCCTATTGATTATC
>JBLNDC010000565.1:0-9531 GCA_050261255.1 Bacteroidota bacterium | reverse complement strand
AAATCATCCAGTATTTTGCAGCCGGCAGGCAATTTATCAGGTGGAAACCAACAGAAAGTCGTCTTTAGCAAATGTATCTTCGCCGACCCCGATATCTTATTTTTAGATGAACCAACCCGCGGGATTGATGTTGGAGCTAAATATGAAATATATTCGATCATCAATGAACTTGCGGAAACAGGAAAATCAATTATTATGATCTCTTCGGAGTTACCGGAACTGCTGGGAATGTGTGACCGGATCTATGTAATGAATGAAGGAAAAATCATTGGCGAGTTTTCAAATGAGGAAGCCTCTCAAGAGAATATCATGCAGTGTATCATGGAAAGCAATAAGGAGGTAATGTAGGAATGAAATTGAACAGCGCGCTAAAGGATAATCTCGGTGGCGGATTAAATCTGGGAAATATATTAAGGGGTAACCTGCGCCAATATGTAATGGTCATAGCATTGATAATGGTTATTATCTTCTTTCAGATTGTAACCGAGGGGATTTTATTAAAGCCGTTAAATATTTCCAACTTAATCTCACAAAATAGTTACGTTTTAATATTAGCCATCGGAATGCTTTTGTGCATCTTGATCTGTGGTAATATTGACCTATCTGTTGGTTCGGTGGCTGGATTTGTAGGAGCGGTTTCCGCGGTTTTAATTTTAAAAATGGACATGCCGGTAAGCACAGCCATTTTCGTCTCATTATTGATCGGTTTTTTAATCGGAACTTTTCATGGTTTTTTCATCGCTTATATGGGCGTCCCTGCTTTTATCGCAACTTTAGGCGGCATGCTCATTTTTAGAGGTTTGACAATGGTTATTTTACAAGGTACCAGCCTAGCGCCGATGCCGAGTAGTTATAATTTTCTAGCCGCAGGATTCGTGCCCGATATCGTCAATTTTACCAGTATTAATCTACTGGCGGTGTTAATCGGGATAATTGCTTCGATTCTCTTTATCATCAGTCAATTAATCGAGCGATCGAATAAAAAGAAGTATCAATTCGAAGTTTCGCCAGCGGGAGTCTTTGCCGCTAAAGTAATTGCGATAGTCTGCGTAATCAACGCCTTTACTTATGCTTTGGCAGTCTATAAAGGTATCCCCACGGTTCTAATCGTAGTTACCGGATTAGTTCTTATCTATTCCT
Source organism: Bacteroidota bacterium (assembly GCA_050261255.1). GTDB lineage: Bacteria > Bacillota > UBA4882 > UBA8346 > UBA8346 > JAAYHS01. The sequence goes on along the minus strand of JBLNDC010000565.1, from coordinate 8,391 downwards.
TCATTACGAACCGAACCATTGTAGGGCGGCATATTTACGCTTATGGGGGAAATCCAAAGGCTGCAGCGCTTTCGGGCGTAAAAACCAAGCAGATTTTATTCTGGGTCTATGTTAATATGGGAGTCTTAGCTGCTTTAGCAGGGATTATTTTTACCGGCAGACTTAACTCAGCAACACCTAAAGCAGGAGTCAACTTTGAGCTGGATGCGATTGGGGCCTGTTTCATCGGTGGCGCTTCAACTAGCGGTGGTGTAGGTACAGTTGTGGGGGCGATTGTCGGCGGCCTATTAATGGGAGTTTTGAATAACGGGATGTCGATTCTAGGCGTTAGTATCGATTGGCAACAAGCGATTAAAGGTTTTGTCTTGTTAGCGGCGGTGGCCTTTGACGTATACTCTAAATCGAAAGCTAAAGCCTGAAAAATGCCTATAAAACCAGTTGTTGGATTTAAATGCAGATGGACCTTTTCCATCTGCATTTTTACTTTTAAGGAATTGCATAATTTTTAAATTTGGCCTTGGCTCACAATATCTTAATAGATACATCCGGGTTTATCACTATATACTGTGACCAAGGGATTTTTTGGGTAATTATGCCATTCATTCTTTTGACATTGTTCTCTCCTCTGAATATTATAAATGGGTTAGGAGATGAAATAATGTCATTAACATACTACAATGGAGTAATCTTTACAACTGTAGCGACAGCCAATTATTTGCCAAGGGCGATGGTAATGGCAAAATCGGTAAAGAGGTGGATGCCGGAAGGTAAAGTAATTCTTTGCCTGGTTGAAGAAAAGATACCGGAAGCGGTCAAGAAATTACATGATCCTTTCGATGATGTTATTCTCGCTAAAAATTTAGGTTTTTCAAACTTTTACCGTTTTATTTTTCAGTATAGCCGGTTCGAAGGCGCTAACGCTTGTAAAGCCCAGCTTCTAATCTATTTATTGAAAACCTTTCAAAATCACGACTATTTTATCTTTCTCGATTCGGATACCAAAGTATTCGGGCCATTTGATGAATTAACGGAAAAATTAACAGTGAATGAAATAATGATTTCTCCGCATTTTATCAGTTTTAATAAGAAAAATCCCTTCTATTATTTAAGGATAGTTCAGAAGAGCGGCATCTTCAATACCGGGTTCTTTGCAATTAAAAGAGGGAATGAATCGAAGCGTTTTTTGGGTTGGTGGGCTAATATCCTCTTAAAATATTGTTATCAAGATACTAACAAAGGGGTTTGGAACGAACAAAAATGGCTCGACCTCGCTTTAGGTTTGTTTGGGTTTCACATTCTAACTGACCCGGGTTATAATATGGGTCCCTGGAATTTTGGCGAACGGGAGCTGACCTTTACCGATAAGGGAGAATATAAGGCAAATGGTAAACCGTTGCGCTTTTTTCACTTTTCGGGTTTTCTGAGCAATTATTTTAAAAAAAGATTGGAGAAGGCGGATCCGAGTCAAAGAAAGTTAATCGAGAAAATTGCCGATGAATACCGGCAAGATTTGATCAAAGCGGATCAGGATCAATTCGGGAAAATACCATGGAGCTATGAGCGGTTTTGGGGAGGCAGTCTCATTGAAAAAAAGTCGAGATTGATTTTTAGAAATAACCCTCAGCTTTTTAAGGATTTAGATAATCCATTTTCAAAAGGCAATCAGTTTTTTATAGAGCAACATCATAAAAAGCAAAAACCCGGTAAAAGCTGACTCTCAGTGACGGCCCAAGGAGGAAGCAAGAAATGTTCGATTATCTAATCGTAGGCGCGGGATTCAGCGGATGCGTATTGGCGGAGCGAATCGCCAATATTTTGGATCGGCGGGTATTAATCGCGGATCTTCGGAATCACATCGGCGGCAATGCTTATGACTATTATAATGAAATTGGAATTTTGATTCACAAATACGGCCCGCATGCGTTTCATACCAATAGTCGGGTAGTTTTCAATTATTTATCGCGCTTTACGGAATGGAATCCATTTGAACTAAGAGTTACCGCCAATGTGGATGGCCGGATGGTTCCGATTCCGATCAATTTGGACACCATCAATGAACTCTATGGATTACCCTTTAGTGAACCGGATTTGGTGACATTTCTAGCATCAGTAGCTGAACCTATAAATCCGGTCGTTACATCGGAAGATGTGGTCGTTAGTAAAGTTGGCAGAGAATTATACAGTAAATTTTTTAAGAATTATACCAAGAAACAGTGGGGGTTAGACTCGTCCGAGTTAGACCGCTCGGTTTGCGCGCGAATTCCGGTCCGAACCAACCGCGATCATCGCTATTTCACCGATAAATATCAGGCGATGCCGAAATATGGTTATTCCGAGATGTTTAAGGCAATGCTCCGGCATTCGAAAATACAGATAATGTTACAAACTGATTATCGGGAGATCCGGGAAAGGATTCCCTATCAAAAATTAATCTATACCGGCCCAATCGATGCTTACTTTAATTATAAATATGGTAAACTCCCATATCGCTCTTTGAATTTTACCTTTGAGACTCTCGATAGGGAGTATTATCAAGATACAGCGATTGTCAATTATCCAAATGAGTACGATTTTACCCGAATCACCGAGTTTAAACGGATGACGGGTCAGATTCATCCTAAAACTACAATAGCCTATGAGTATCCTTCCGGGGAAGGCGACCCTTTTTATCCGGTTCCAAGAGCGGAAAATACCAAACTCTATAATCAATATAAGACCGAAGCGGATCAATTAGAGAATGTTTGGTTCGCCGGGAGGCTGGGAACTTACCGGTATTACAATATGGATCAGGTGGTGGCTCAAGCGCTAAATCTGTTTGAAAGCCGGATAAAGCCTTTAGGATAAATCTTGAACCCAGTCAAATAACGTTGGAATTTAACAATTGGCCCTTTTGTTCTTGTACAACAGGCTCAAAATAATTAGAAATCGGAGTCCGCGATAATCACTCATTCCCATCCTTCACGCGTATTGGTTATACCCTTAAATATAAAGATTACCTCATCCGTTGAAAAAAAGTAAATCTTGTAAGTTTTATAATTATTGGATATAATTTAGTTCAACATTTTTGAAAACGGTGGATCCAAAATGCGGTTATTCCTAATGGCCATCAAAATTAATTTTAAGATTATGCTCCAGTATAAGTGGGGATTTATGATTTCACTGATTGGCGACCCGATTGTAATGCTGATTAATATCGCGTTATTCAGTAGCATATACAAGCATAGCGGCGTCCAATCAATCCTTGGATACAGCCTTTCCCAAATGGTCTGGTATTTTACCGGAGTGACATTTATTTGGTATTTCATCTGGAATTTTACAGATGCCAATATTGCCGAAAAAATAATCAGTGGCAACCTGGCTATCGATTTATTAAGGCCGGTATCAGTCATCAAGCTGGAATTGGCGCAAGCGATCGCTCTCCGGACGGCAGGTGTCGTTTTTGAATTTTTACCCGGGATACTCCTTTATAGTCTGATTTTTTATCCCGATTTTCTAACTGCGCTATCATTGCTCAAGTTTTTTTTAGTAGTGATATTATCATTTACTCTCTTCTTTTTGATCAACTTTTTAGTCGGTTTATCGGCTTTTGTAATCCAAAGCAATTTTTCATTACAAAGCATCAAGTTTATTTTGATATCCTTTTCAGCCGGTGTATATGTGCCATTGGAATTCTTTCCGGATTGGTTCAACAGACTCAATAGCTTTTTACCTTTTCAATATAATTTCTATTGGCCGATTCAATTCTTTTTAAACAGGGACTTCACCCATGGAGCGGGGGCTCTTTTTAGGGTAATCGGAGTGCAAGTTTTATGGATCTTTTCCTTTTACCTTCTCTGTAAATGCTTATGGCGGCAAGCGATCAAAAAATTTGGCGCTGTCGGAGGATGAAAGATGAGAACTTTGATCAGCTTATTCAGGCTATTTCTCTTTAATTGCAAAATAAGAATCGCCCGTAGCATCGAGTTCAGGTTCGATTTCTTTTTGGGAATTTTTGTCGCGTTGACTTTATCGGCAATAGGTCCATTAGTCCAATACTTGATTTTCATCCGTACCAATGGTTATCCCGGCTGGAATATCGATCAAATAGTGTTATTCCAAGGGGTACTCTTGTTATGGCTTGGCTTAAAGGATACCATTTTTGGGGACCTCCGGAATATGGTTCAAAATTTAGTTCGCAAAGGAGAATTCGACCGGCTCTTGTTAAAACCCTATCCACCGATGGGGGTTATCTTGGCCGGCGGTTTTTATTATTACGGAATTGGTACGGTAATCGCCGGTCTGATCGTTATCGTTTATGCCATTAACAAACTGCATTTATTGATTAACCTTTGGCAAGTAGGATTTTTCTTACTTTTTTTAATAGCCGGACTCATCCTTTATATGGGTTTTATGATTCTCTTCTGCACTTTGGTAATAATTATCGTATTCACCTTCAGGGCGGGCGAGATTCTTGATAAAATATTGCGGTTCTCCGAATTTCCGCTGGAAATCTTTCCCCGGTTAACCAGGTTATTATTTATAACCGTGCTCCCCTTCGCGGTCTGGATTTACTTTCCGGCCCAAACTTTACTAGGGAGGCTGGAATCCAAGGCTTTGTTGGGAATAGTTTTTAGTTTCGTTGTTTTCTGGATTAATCTGAAGTTTTGGGATTGGGGTTTAAAAAAATACACGAGCGCGGGTGGATGAAATGGCTGAAAATATTATTAATGTAACCGGATTAAAAAAAGTCTATCAAGTTCACCGGAGGAATAAGGAAGGATTTTTACCGGCTCTCAAATCGTTGGTAAAAAGAGAGTACCAACAGGTTAACGCCGTTGACGGCATTGATTTTCAAGTTGAAGCGGGGGAGATCCGGGGGTTGATCGGGCCGAACGGCGCCGGAAAATCGACCACCATCAAAATTCTCTGCGGCATTCTTCATCCTACCGAAGGTGAAGTCCGGGTAATGGGTTATACTCCATGGTCGGAAAGAGAGGAGTACGTCAGGAACATCGGAGCGGTTTTCGGCCAGAAATCGCAATTGATTTGGGAATTGCCGGCCATTGATACCTTTTCCCTAAGTAAAGAGATGTATCGGATCCCGGAGTTGAAATTTCGGGAGAATTTGGAGTACTTTAATGAATTACTGCAGATCGGTGAAGTGATTAAAAAACCGGTCCGGCAACTCTCTTTGGGAGAACGAATGAAATGTGAACTGGTCTGTGCTTTGCTTCACGAACCGCGGCTGGTTTATTTGGATGAACCAACGATAGGGTTGGATATAATCTCCAAGGACAGCATTAGGAAATTTATTAAAGAAGCAAACCGGGATAAACAAATTACTTTTATTGTTACTACTCACGATCTCGATGATATAGAAAACCTCTGTGAGAGAATTACCATTATCAATTATGGGAAAATAGTTTTTAATGATTCCTTGGCTAAACTGACGACTTTTTTCTCGAATAAAAAGTTGATCGAGGTTAAATTTAAAGAACAAGTCAGTCAGGAGAAACTGATCGGTTTTCAAGTCGTTACCTCTGATTCGTTTTCAGCCAATATCGAGGTGGAACTGGACGGAAAGGATCTTCAATCTGAAGTCTCAAAAATATTCGGCGCTTTGCCGGTACATGACATTAACATCAGCAATATTGCGATTGAAGATGTTATCAAACAGATATATAGCGGTTGAATAAATGCTAAAAAAATTGGACATCGATGAAAGCTTGATTAATTTCATTTCGAAATCCACATATTAAAGTTGGGAGGGATCGATATTGTCAGTAAAAAATGCAATGACTGCCGATTTTTTACGTTCAGCCTATGGTGGTGAGAGTATGGCCCATATGCGCTATATTTACTGGGGCAACCAAGCTGAGAAAGAGGGGTTTCCCAACACTGCCAAATTATTCAAAGCTATTTCCTACGCTGAGCAAGTGCACGCCAATAACCATTTTAAGGAATTGGACACTCAAAAAGGGGATTTTACAGTAACCTCGGGAGCTGTTTTTGGAGTCGGGAACTTGGTTGAAAGCTTACAAGGGGCCATCAACGGGGAACTGCATGAGGTTGAACAAATGTACCCGGTTTATTTGAATACCGCCCAGTATCAAACTGAAAAAGGCGCGGAGCGTTCCTTCCATTTTGCCCTTGAAGCCGAAAAAATTCACGCCCGTCTTTTTAAACAGGCCCAAGATGCAATCAAGGAAGGAAAAGATATTCAACTAAAATCAGTACATATTTGCCCCGTCTGCGGTCACACCATTTTGGATGAAGCTCCGGATAAATGTCCCGTTTGCGGCGCTAAGAAAGAGATGTATGTTGCTTTTTAAAATAGTTACGCGTTGAACGTTACGCGAAAAAAACCATGCGGAATGGCTTGACAACCATGACTACAACAATCAAGACGGAAGAGTCATTTTGAACACGAAACCTCTTTCACGGGTAACGCAGTATCGGTAACGCCTAACGGACTAGCCAGTCTTATTTTTATGTTAACTAAAATCAGCTTGAAGATCCTTCGGTTTACTGAGTTATGCTCGTGCAGGTTTTAGTATCCTAGGGTAGACAATATGGTAAACCCCTGGTATAATCCAGTAAGCGCTATAGCCCCTCATGGGCCCGATATCCCAACCGGCTCCGCGAACAGCATTGGGTAAGATACCGAGAACAGAAAGGGGAAATGTAATGAAGTTGAAAAATCGGATTATTACGGGATTAGTTACTATAACCGTACTATGCGCCGGAGTCATGGCCTTTGCTTCGCCCGCCATGGCCTGGACTTATCGGATTGAAAAAGGAGATTCACTTTTTAAATTATCAAAAGAGTTCGGTACGAAAGTAAATACCTTGCAGGAAACTAACGGGTTGAAATCAGATCTGATGTTGGCTGGGAAAACGATCTGGATTCCTGATGCCGAAGCCAAACCAATGCAAAATTCGCGGGGCCAAAACGATCTTTACCTGCTGGCGAGATTAATCAGCGGTGAAGCGCGGGGAGAATCCTACCAGGGGCAAGTGGCCGTGGGCGCGGTAATCATGAACCGGCTTGACAGTGAAGATTTTCCGAATACTGTCGCCGGTAATGTCTTTAAAAAAGGCGAGTTTGAATCCGTTTCCAACGGACAAATCTGGGGAACGGTGACACCGTCGGCGCTGAAAGCGGCTAAAGCTGCAATTTCCGGTCAGGATCCTACTGGAGGCGCACTTTATTTTTACAACCCAAGAAAAGTGCATTCCAAGACCAACTGGATCTGGACCCGTCAAGTTACCGGTGAGATTGGATTGCATGTTTTCGCAATTTGAACCGGGGGAGGCTGACCCAAAAGGTCGCCTCCTTTCTATTATCAACACCTTTTTGGCAAACGGTACTTTACAGCCATTAGTTTGGCTAGTTCGTGAAATTTTTCCCAGGTATACTCGAAAAAATCAGTGTAGGCCTCACAATAATAATTTAATGCCAAGCTGCCGTTAATCAGCGGTTCCCGGTTACGGCGGCAGCCGCCTCGGCAGAGGGAATACCAATTACAGCTGCGACATTTCGGTTCGATCTGGCGTGATATTTCCAAAAACTGGCGGGCTTGAGACGTGTTTTTTAAATAGTTGAAGTCATGCTCCCCGATATTACCAATCAGCCATTGGTCTGTTACATAAAAGTCGCAAGGATAAACGTTACCATTGGCTTCAATCACGAAATATCCGGCGCATTGGCCTGCCATTCCACAGGATTCGGGCGGGTAGCCTAACAACATTTGCAGCCAGTTATCGAAGAACCTGACGCTAACGATTTTACCTTTTTTCAGATCCCGGTACCATAAATCGAATAAATCCATTAAAAAATAACCATACCTTGATGGCTTAAGTGAATAGTCGTGTTTTCCATGGACTTCATCAAAGGGATCGAGACAGGGAATAAACTGAAGATAACCGAAGTTTTGTTCCTGAAAGAATTGATAGATTTCTTTGGCGTGGCGGGCTACTTCGTTATTGACCACTATTAAGATATTGAAATTCACCCGATATCGCCTAAATATTTCTACTGTCTGCATTACTTGATTAAAGGAACCTTTACCGGCAGGATCTTTCCGGTAACGATCATGAATCCGGGCTGGACCATCCAGGGAAAGTCCGACTAAAAAATCATTCTCCCTCAAAAACTCTGCCCATGCTTCATCAATGGTCAGGCCATTGGTCTGAATGCTGTTGAATACCTGAATGTTTTTGGAGTTATATTTTTGTTCCAAGCGCATTAGTTGCCGGTAAAATTCCAAACCGGCCAGAGTAGGTTCACCTCCTTGAAAGGCGAAAGAACAAAAATGCTCGGCAGTTTGAAACGTCTTCTTAACCAGTATTTCGAGAAGGTCGATGCTCATCATGCCAAAGTTTTCAGTGCTCCGGTGTTCCGCCAGTGAG
>JBLNDC010000564.1:0-4361 GCA_050261255.1 Bacteroidota bacterium | reverse complement strand
TATGACTCGGCCCGTGTGGGTTTTATTGAACAAGTTACCGATGTATCGAACTTGCCCTAAAATGGATTTGGATGTTGCTGAAAATATTGAAGAGAGGTTAATTAATATACCTAGTAGTGCTTCTTTGGGAGATAATAATGTCTAAACGAAGGATATGTGTTGTTACAGGGACTCGGGCTGAATATGGCTTACTCTTTTGGTTGCTGAAAGAATTACAACAAAGTATGGAGTTTGAATTACAACTGGTTGTAACGGGTATGCATTTATCACCGGAATTTGGTTTGACTTATAAAACTATTGAGCAAGATGGTTTTGAAATTCGTGAAAAAATTGAGATGTTGCTTTCAAGTGATTCACCATTAGGAACAGCTAAATCGATGGGTTTGGGGATAATAGGATTTGCGGATGCTTTGGAACGATTACACCCCGATCTTATGATAGTATTAGGTGATCGATATGAAATTTTAGCAGCTGTTCAAGCCGCTTTGGTTTGTAAAATACCGACAGCACATATTGCCGGTGGAGATACCACCGAGGGAGCGTTTGATGAAGCAATTCGTCATAGTATTACCAAAATGTCTCACCTTCATTTTGTCACGAATGAAGAAGCTGCAAGGAGAGTTCGGCAATTAGGCGAGAATCCGGAACATATTTATAATGTAGGGAACCCGGGATTGGATTATATAAAGAAATTGCAATTACTGACTAAAGAAGAAATTGAAGAGCGTTTGCAATTTAAGTTCTTCGAACGAAATTTATTAGTCACTTTTCATCCGGTAACCTTGGACGAACAATCCTCTGCAGAACAGTTTAAAACTTTATTGTCGGCTCTTGAATCTTTCAAATCGGAAATTGGTATTATTTTTACTAAACCAAACGCAGATCCCGGTGGGAGAATCTTGATTAAAATGATTGATGATTTTATAAAGAAACAACATAATGCAAAGGTATATACTTCATTAGGGCAATTGCTATATCTGAGTTTAATTTCTATCGTTGATGCAGTAATCGGTAATTCTTCCAGCGGGCTTTATGAAGTTCCTTCATTTAAAAAGCCTACCGTCAATATTGGAGATCGTCAAAAGGGCCGTCTTCAAGCGACTTCCGTAATTAACTGTCAACCGGAAACTAAAGAAATTATTGATGCCATCCAAGAGGCATTTACGAAAGATTGTTCACAAACTATTAACCCATATGGTGATGGGAATAGCTCTCAAAGAATAATCAATATTTTAAAAAGTATTCCCGATTATAAACTTCTTTTGAAGAAACATTTTTATGAGGTAGAATATAAGTGAAATTTGAAAGAACATTTATTATTGCTGAAGCCGGTGTCAACCATAACGGCTCCCTTGACTTAGCAAAACAATTAATTGATGTGGCAGTAAAAGCAGGGGCGGATGCTGTCAAGTTTCAAACTTTTAAAGCGGAAAAATTAACCTGCTTCGAAACACCTATGGCAGAGTATCAAATAAAAAATACCGGAGTTTTAGAATCTCAATATGAGATGTTGAAAAGATTGGAATTGGATGAGGCTGACCATAAACAATTAATTGAATATTGTAATAGTAAAAAGATTCAATTTTTATCGACTCCATTTGATTTGGAAAGTATCGATTTGTTGGTTAAGAAGTTTAATCTTCCAATGATTAAAATCGCTTCAGGAGACATTACCAATGCTCCCTTATTACTGAAAGCTGCTCAAACTGGAAAACCAATCATTTTATCTACGGGTATGAGTGATTTGGGAGAAATTGAATCAGCTTTGGGAGTCTTAGCCTTTGGGTACCTGGGGGTAAATAGTAGCCCTTCACGAAAGGCCTTTAAAGAGGCGTACTTTTCTCAAGAAGGTCAAACCATACTCAAAAATAAAGTTTCCCTTCTTCATTGTACAACCGAATATCCAGCTTCCTTTAGCGATATTAATCTAAGAGCTATTAATACTCTTCGAGACGCCTTTGGGGTTTCTATAGGTTTTTCCGACCATTCTCCGGGTATAGCAATTTCCATTGCTGCCGTTGCTAGGGAAGCTTCAATTATTGAAAAACATTTTACCTTAGACCGAAATCTTCCCGGCCCGGATCATAAAGCGTCTTTAGAACCGAATGAGTTAAAGCTGATGGTGGAATCCATCCGTCAGGTTGAGTTAGCGTTGGGTTCGCCACCCAAAACTCCATCTCCATCGGAATTTAAAAATATAGCGATCGCAAGGAAAAGCCTTGTAGCGGCATGTGATCTTAAAAAGGGAGGACAATGGGATGAGGGAAACCTTGCTGTAAAAAGGCCAGGAAATGGTGTTTCTCCGATGAACTATTGGGATTATTTAGGAAGAACAATCCTAACAGATTATAAAAAAGACGAGTTGATTAGAGAATGAATTTTCCGGTAATTGTTCTCGGTGCGGGGGGACATGCCAAAGTATTAATCGATATATTGCGATTAAGGAATATTTCAATTTTAGGAGTAGTTTGCCCTAAATCAAACGATGAATATGGGTTAAATATTCCTTGGCTAGGCGAAGATGAAATATTGGTCAATTATCTAAACCAATCTATAAGATTGGTGAATGGGATTGGATCAGTAAAAGCAACTTTAAAACGCCGTGAGATATTTGAAAAATATAAAAAACTAGGTTTTAATTTTTCCAGTGTAATTCATCCTTCGGCAGTTATTGCTGCTGATGTTAAATTAGGGGAAGGCGTTCAAATTATGGCTGGAGCGGTATTGCAGACAGGTTCTCAAATTGGGGAAAACACAATTATAAATACTAAAGTTTCAGTTGATCATGATTGTATTATTGGGGCCCATGTACATCTTTCACCAGGGGTTACTCTCTCAGGTAATGTTTATATTGGCAATGGGACTCATGTTGGTACCGGCGCAAATATCATTCAGGGAATAAAAATTGGAGAGGGAAGTCTTGTGGGAGCCGGGGGATTGGTAATTAGGGATGTCAAATCAAAAGTTACAGTATTTGGTGTTCCCGCGAAGGAGATTCTTAAATGATAGAATGGAAAAAGGTTTTGGTTTTATCGAATGAACCAATTAGGGATGTAATTAAAAATATTGATAAATATGCTACCCAAATAGCGGTAGTTGTAGACGAAGATCAAAAACTATTAGGTGTTGTAACAGACGGAGATATTCGGCGCGGAATTTTACGGGGAGTATCGTTGGAAGAACCGGTAAATTTGGTTATGAATTCCAAACCAATTACAGTTCAAGAAGGCGCTTCAAAAGAACAGATTTTTTCGATAATGAGATCCAAGCAAATCCATCAAATTCCGGTTATTGATAAAGAACAAAGAGTGATTAGAATTGAATTCATTGATGAATTAATTAAACCTGTATATAGAGAAAATTGGGTTCTATTAATGGCTGGGGGATTGGGCAGTAGATTACGGCCGCTGACGGAAAATTGTCCAAAACCATTATTGAAGGTAGGTTCCAAACCAATATTAGAAACTATTATTGAAAATTTTATTGAACAAGGCTTTATTAATTTTTATATTGCGGTTAATTATATGGCGGAAATGCTTAAGAATTATTTTGGAGATGGTTCATGTTGGGGCGCTAATATAAAGTACATTCATGAAGAAAAACAAATGGGTACTGCCGGAGCTTTGGGACTAATTTCAGAAAAACCATCTCATCCGTTAATAATAATGAATGGTGATTTATTAACAAAAGTAAGTTTCGATAAATTGTTAAATTTTCATATAAGACAAAATACTATAGCTACTATGTGTGTTCGGGATTATCAATTTCAAGTACCATATGGAGTTGTAAATATAAACGATAATAGATTGGTTGGTATTGTGGAAAAACCAATTCAACAGTTTTTTGTAAGTGCAGGAATATATGTTATAAATCCCGAAGTTTTGGATTTAATTCCAAATGATGTTCCACAAGACATGCCTGAACTATTTGAAAAGTTAATAAAAGAACAAAAAGAGGTTGCTGTTTTTCCGATTCGGGAATATTGGATGGATATTGGCCGAATATCTGATTTTGAAAAAGCAAATATGGAGTATTATGAACAGTTTTTATCGGAAACTGCCGCAACAAAAGATTAATTATTTTTGGGAGTTGTTATGTACGAGGGAAAATCCATTTTAACATTAATACCGGCAAGAGGTGGCTCTAAAGGGTTACCCAGGAAAAATATAAAAGATCTTTGTGGGAAACCCTTGATTGGGTGGACTATTGAAGAATCGTTATCTTGTGGATTTTGTGACAGATTAATTGTTAGTACGGACGATCTAGAGATTGCAAAAATAGCTAAACAATATGGTGCTGATGTTCCTTTCTTAAGACCTCCAGAACTGGCAACAGATGAGGCTAAAGGGATGGATGTCTTA
>JBLNDC010000563.1:0-2634 GCA_050261255.1 Bacteroidota bacterium | reverse complement strand
GAATTTAATAACGACGTTACCGCTTCGGATTTAATTACTATGGCTGATGCCGGTAGGATTTTTGGTATTACAAATAGTTCAACTATTCCCGCCTGGGCTGATAAGGGCTTTATTAGGCGATACAAGAATCCCGGCAATCTTAAAGGGCGGTCTTTTGTCAGTCGTAGTGAATTAGAGCAGTATTTAAAAGAACGGGAAGCGGAACCGGTGATCGAAGGTGATATAGTTCCAATGGCTACAATTTGCCGTGAATTTGGTCTTTCCGATGGTTATATTTCAAGGTTGGCTTTGAATGGGAAGATAAAAACCTATCCAAGACCTGCCAATTTACCCCGAAAAGTTCAAGGCCGGACCTTTATTAGCCGGAAAGAGATCCAAGAGTATCAAGAGAAAAACGGACGTAGGAGGCAAAACCAATGAACAAACTACATATTGCTTTCAGATTCCTAATTAACATCGTTTGTTTGGCGCTTTCAACCAGCTTAATCATTCATTTTCTTTACAATCTATCGGATGATCCTATTTACCGGATTGCGGTATTCCCCGCGGTGATAGTGATTGAACTCTTGGCGCAGTATGTTTTGAGTATGGGCCGGTTTTATCTTAAGAAAAAGAAATACATAACGGGCGGCGCTTTAATCCTCTGTTTTGTCTGGTATTTGGTATCATTCGCTCTATTTTCAGCCTTAGCCTACTTTAACACAGAGATCGCGGCGCAGGAACAAATATTAGTTAAAACGGCGTTCACCGAGGATATAAACCGGCAGAAATGGCAGCAGAATAATATTTTAATCGAATCGCTCAATAAGCAACTTTTAACTGAGGCTAAAAGCGGTTATGGTTCGCGGTCGGTTGAAATTATGAAGCAGATCGAAAAGCTGAAGAACGAACAAAAGGAACTCTCCCAGAGGTTCGAGAAGGGCGCCACGGAGCCGGGAAAGTTACCGGTGGATATGTTTGGTAGTCTGGCAGCTTTGTTCCGGTTCCCGGTCAATTTGCTTAAAATTTTCGTGTTTGGAACCCTTGTTTTGTTTATTTACTTGGGTTTAACGCTTACGAATTGGGATATACACTTTTCCGTTTCAGATGATCGGGAAAATGCAACGAATCAAAAAATGGATACCTGTCCGGTATGCGGTAAACCGTTTCCCCCGAAAACGGGGAAAATATATTGTACCGATAAATGCCGTTTGAAGGCGTTTAGAATCAATAAGGAAGCGGAACCGCAGGGGGTGAAGTGATGGCGAAGAAACGGGCTAACGGTGAAGGAACGGCTATTCACAAGCTAAAAGACGGGCGCTGGAGAGCGCTTATAACCATTAACGGCGAGCGCGTTCCCGTTTATGGTAGAAGCCAAGAAGAATGTAAAAGGAAGCGGGATGAACTTCAGGAACAGGCCCGGAAAGGTATTTATATTAAAGACACCAAACAGACTTTCGAAGAATGGATCACCTTTTGGCTTGATGAAATTATAAAACCCCAAGTAGTTAGCGGCGATTTAAAGCCCGGTACATATGATTATTACGAATATCTAGTAAGAATCCATATTAAGCCCGGATTAGGTAAAATCCAGCTTAATAAGATAACTACCGAAACACTAGATCAATTCTACAACAAAAAGAGGCAGGAAAAGAAGCAGCGCGGCGGCGAAGGGGTTTTATCAAAAAAGATCGTCGGTGATATTCGTAAAATCGTTGGTATGGCTTTAAATAAGGCAGTAGCAAAAAGAAAGATACAATTTAACCCTAACGACTATACAGAACCGATCGGCAAGGACAACCCGGAAATCGAGTATTTAACCCCGGAAGAGGTTACAGAGTTTTTGGACAAAGTTTCAAATGATTATTGGTATCCGGCATTTGTAACGGCATTGGGAACGGGTTTAAGGGTTGGAGAATTGGCGGCGTTGCAGAGAAATGATTTTAACCTAGATGAAGGGTTTGTAAAAGTTCAACGGACAGCAACCCGGATAAACACCCATGAAACGGCAGGACCCAAGACCAGATTAATCATTCAGACACCCAAGACAAAAAAGAGCGTCCGGAAAGTTCCCTTACCGGTCGATGTGGTTAATGTCATTAAGGATTTATTCAAGCAGCAGGACGAACTTAGAGGGAATGTAGTCGAATTGCACAAAGATTATTTTGTATTCTGTTGGCCCAATAATCAAATGGTTGATCCAAACTACTTCACGAAGCATTTTAAAAAGTTGGTTAGTAAAATTTTTAAATCGAAGGATGTCCACTTTCATTCTTTACGGCATAGCTATGCCAGTATGTTATTGGCTAATGGCGAGGATATAAAGGTTATATCCGAGAATCTAGGCCATACCGATATAAAAATTACTTTGGACCTATACACCCATGTTATGGACGAGCTAAAGAAACGATCAGCGCGCAAATTAGACGGATTTACAACTAAAAAGAAGGTATCCGCAAAAGGCTAAATTTAGTTGTGTTCAAATTGTGTTCAAAATGGTATAATACTATTTGCAAATCCACATGCGCCCGTAGCTCAGTTGGATAGAGTGGCAGACTTCGAATCTGTAGGTCGGGGGTTCGAGCCCCTCCGGGCGCGCCAGTTACAATTAACTGTTATACACGTAAACAGCGATTAGCTAATAAGTTGATTGCT
>JBLNDC010000562.1:0-6510 GCA_050261255.1 Bacteroidota bacterium | reverse complement strand
CCCCTTAATTCCGGTGCTAAAGGACCGCCCTTGATTTGAGCAACTGCGAAATTACATTGATTACTCCAATACGGCCAGGCTATCCCTCGGGCATAAGTGGGAGACCCATCAAGCTTTGGTTTGGGAGTTTCCGGTCTCGAAGTCTTTGCTTTTTTCATTAACCATTCCACCTTGTGAAATAATAGTATTCTAGCAAGGCTGTTCTTCTGTCATTTATATTATATTGAGGGGAGCTGAAAAAGTTTTTAATTGGGGGAAATATTAAATACCGAAATTTTCGAATTCAGGAACAAAATTCTGATGGGCGCGTTAAGTATGTTAGATGATAATTTAATCTGTCAAACAGTCAAACATTGCCGTTATTAATCAACGGTAAATTATTTTAAATCAAGTTAGCACTCGCTTAGTTAGAGTGCTAACAAAACTCCGTAAATAGTTTACGAATGAGAAAAATAACAACATTATTAATAATTGCTCTAAGAAAAACCGGATTAAAAGAACCGCGGGCTAATAACGGTTTCAACCAGAAGACTTTCTGGAAGGAGTGAAGCGATATGGATCTTAATCGGATGACTGAGAAAGTCCAACAAGGGTTAATGAGCGCCCAAAGTCTGGCGGCGCGGGAAAGTAATCAACAGGTGGAGGTAGAGCACTTACTTCTGGCCTTATTGGAACAGGACGGCGGGTTAGCGGTTTCGGTTTTAACTAGGGCGGGAGTAGATTTGGAGGGATTAACCCGCCGGATAAAGGGGGAGATCGAGCGGTTACCAAAGATAACCGGTACGTCGGGAGGCCCGGACCAAATTTATGTCACCGGCCGTCTCAACCGTTTGTTGGCTTTAGCAGAAGATGAAGCCAAAAAACTAAAAGACGATTATCTCTCGGTCGAGCATCTATTATTGGCAATGACTGCGGATAACGGAGCAGTAGGACGAATTTTTAAAGAGTACAGTCTTACTCGGGAAAAATTACTCAGCGTCTTGAAAGAGATCCGGGGTACTCAACGGGTGACTTCGCCGAACCCCGAGACAACCTATGAAGTTCTGGAGAAATACGGGCGGGACTTGACCCAACTGGCCGCTCGGAGTAAATTGGATCCGGTAATCGGAAGAGATGAAGAGATTCGCCGGGTAATTCAGGTATTGTCGCGCCGGACCAAAAATAACCCGGTCCTTATTGGAGAACCGGGAGTCGGAAAGACCGCGATTGTGGAAGGTTTGGCCCAGCGGATTATTCGGGGGGATATCCCCGACGGGCTTAAAAACAAACGGGTAGTATCGCTGGATATGGGCGCTTTAATCGCCGGCGCCAAATACCGGGGTGAATTTGAAGAACGGTTGAAGGCAGTCTTAAAGGAAGTTCAGAATTCCGAAGGGCAGATAATCCTATTCATCGACGAATTACATACTGTGGTCGGGGCCGGCAGGGCTGAAGGCGCCATGGACGCAGGTAACCTGCTCAAACCGATGCTAGCCCGGGGCGAGCTGCACTGTATCGGGGCTACCACCCTTGATGAATACCGGAAGCATATTGAAAAAGACGCTGCTTTAGAACGGCGTTTTCAAACAGTGTTGGTTGATCAACCGACCGTTGAGGATACCATTTCAATTTTGCGTGGCCTCAAAGAACGTTATGAAGTGCATCATGGGGTCAGGATCAGAGACGGGGCTTTGGTCTCGGCAGCGGTGCTATCCCACCGCTATATCTCTGATCGCTTTCTTCCTGATAAAGCCATTGATCTGGTGGATGAGGCCGCAGCCAAATTAAGAACGGAGATTGACTCGATGCCATCCGAGTTGGATGAGATGCTTCGCCGGGTAATGCAACTGGAGATCGAAAGGGAGGCTTTGAAGAAAGAGACTGATGAAGCTTCCCGGGAACGTTTGGCCAGGTTGGAGAAGGAATTGGCCGATCTAAAGGCTGAATCCGATGAGCTTAAGGTCAGATGGAACTCTGAAAAAGAGGCCATCCGTAACCTGCACCGGATTCGGGAGGAGATCGAAACTACCAAGGCCGAGATGGAAAGGGCCGAATTACAGTACGATCTGAACCGGGCTGCCGAATTAAAATATGGGAAATTAACCGGTTTAGAAAAGAAACTGAAGGAAGAAGAAGATATATTAACAAAAAATCAGGGTGTCTCAAGACTAATCAAAGAAGAAGTGGATGAACAAGATATTGCCGAGGTAGTTAGCAGGTGGACCGGGGTTCCGGTGACCAAGTTGATGGAAGGGGAGGTTCAGAAACTGCTCCACTTAGAGGAGGAGTTGCACCGGCGGGTGATCGGCCAGGATGAAGCGGTGACCGCTGTATCTGAGGCGGTAATGCGGGCCCGCTCGGGATTAAAGGACCCCAACCGGCCAATTGGCTCCTTTATTTTCCTAGGCCCCACCGGAGTCGGAAAAACTGAGTTGGCCCGGGCTTTAGCCGAGTTTCTCTTTGATGACGAAAACACAATGATCCGGATCGATATGTCGGAGTATCAAGAGAAACATACGGTAGCCCGGTTGATCGGGGCGCCTCCCGGTTATGTCGGATATGAAGAGGGAGGTCAACTGACTGAAGCGGTCCGTCGGAAGCCTTATTCGGTGATTCTCTTTGATGAGATTGAGAAAGCCCATTATGATGTCTTCAATCTAATGCTTCAGATTTTGGATGACGGTAGGCTTACCGATGGGCAGGGAAGGACGGTTGACTTTAAAAATACGGTAGTGATTATGACCTCCAATGTCGGGAGCCAGAGAATTCTCGAGTATAAAGGGGCTTTTAACGGAACGAGTTATGAAGCGATGAAAACAGCGGTCCTGGAGGAGATGCGCCGGAGCTTCCGGCCGGAGTTCTTGAACCGGTTGGATGAGATCATCGTCTTCCATGCGCTTGATGAAGAGCATTTGAAGGAGATTGTCGAAATACATCTCGGCCGAGTTCGGAAGCGGCTGGAGGAACGTTATATTAGCTTGGAGTTGACTGACGCCGCCAAAGGCCATTTAGTGAGAGTTGGATATGAGCCTGCCTATGGGGCTAGGCCCTTAAAGCGGGCGATTCAAAAGGAAGTGGAAACGCCGCTGGGAAGGTTGCTGCTCCAAGGTGAAGTCCGGGATGGGCAGAGAGTGAAGGTCGATTATGAACAGGGCAAAGGATTGAGTTTTAAGATTAAATGAATAAGAGGATAAGGATATTCAAAAGCGTCGGAAGTATTTATTTGAACTTCTCGACGCTTTTTACTAATTAGTCACGACCGCCTGGACTAAACAGAGATTAGCCACTACTTTTCCGGCCAAAGTGCCGTTGCCCAAGGTCAGATACATTCTCTCCATTTCTTCCGGGGTTAAATGAACTGTCATTTGATAGCCGCGTTCCGTTAAAAAAGAATCGATGGTCCCCTCGGCAATTTTAAATTGGACCCTTTCCGCCGTATAAGTGGCTTTCATTGATTCTTTGGTTTGTTTTACCCCATAACGTTCATCCATATCCGGAGCATCGGCCGAGTAGTCGAAACAGATGGTACTACCCGCGGGAGAATTATTCTTTACAAAATCCAAAGTAGAATCAACCGCTTCGGGGGTTAGGTAATAGGTGACCCCTTCCCAAATGAAAAGAGTTTTATGGTTTCGCTTAAATCCCGCTTTGGCGAATAAATCGCTAAAGTCATCCTTTTCAAAATTGATGCTGATAAAAGTCAGTTGTTCAGGTATTGAAATTCGGGCTGTTTCTAGTAATTGTTTTTTCCGCTGTTGGGTAGAGATGATATCAACTTCGAAGATTTTAGTATCCCGGATTAGTTCCCGGAGACGGTAGGATCTGGTATCGTAGCCCGCGCCGAGAAATACGATTTGAGGAATATTCTCTCGTAACGCGTCGGCCACGACTTGGTCAAGATAAGCGGTACGAGCGATAAAGTATTCGTAAACACCGCCGGTCATTAAGTTATCCATCACCCATTTCCGGGCTGCCTGGTCTTTAAGAGGTCTTTTGCCATCTTCGGTCAGGAAAATCTCTGCCAGATAATCAGGACCTCGTAGTTCTTCTCGTTCATCGACTGTAGCGAGGGCCCGGCAAAAGGCGACGGTCATCGCGGTCTCCGATGGTTTGTTTTCCAACGATTTTGGTTTAGCGGAATCTTTACCGGTAATTCCGATAATGTTGCCGAAGGGGTCGATAACTTTAGCGATTTTGGTATTGAGAACCGGTGTAATATCCGTATGTTTAGTAGCTCCGGCATCAAGCATACATTGGAAAGCGGTATCGATCTCAGTGACGCTCCAAAAAGCCACAATTCTTTCATTGCTTTGGGATGAAGCATTTCCGATTGGCACCAGGGCTAATGAGGAACTCCCGATATGATAAATCACAATTAGAGGTGATGCAAAGACCGGCTCGGTTTTCAAAAGGTTATTATACCAATTTTGAGCTTGTTGAATGTCCGTTACCTGATAAACCACCCGGTCCAATGATTGAAACATTTCTTTCCCCCCCTTTATTTCAGTAGTCCGACAAATAGTTTCAGATGTTCGTTGATTTTCGCTTCCAAATCCCGAGTGTCTTTATTCTCCGATTTAGCTAAGAAGTACTCGTGGTAATAAAAGTTGATCATCGCGTTATACATGGAAGAGAGTAGTTCCGGATCAATTGGTTTGATGATTCCTTTTTCTTGCAGTTTGCTAAAGAGTTTCATTACCGCCATCCGGTTTTCATTGAAATACCATTGTTGATAAAATTGGCGTACCTTCGGATTGCGATAGAGTTCCATCACTAATATTTTGACGATTTTGTTCATGGTTTGGGAAGCAGTAGTTTCAATGATTCGAGAAAATCCCCGGGCTAGAATTTCTTCCGGAGAGTAGTTGGTAATAATGGTGTCAAGCTTTTCATCGGGGATTCGGACTTTGGTTAATTCCTGCTGGTAATAGGCGAGGATAACATCCAGGATCTCCTCTTTGCTGGAAAAATGACTATATAAGGAGCTGACTTTCAGATGGCTTTTCTCAGCTAATTCCCGAACGGATGTTTCAAAAAAGCCTTTTTCGGAAAAAAGATCGATGGCAGAGGCGATGATTTTTTCGCGGGTGGTCTGGATGGAGGGAGATTCCATGTGTTTTAAACCTCGGTTATGGTAATTTGCGAACGATCGCTCGTTAGAGTTAATAATAGCATACGAGCGATCGTTCTTCAACTAATAATTTACTTTTGATCAAAATAATGTTTGCAATGAATTATTAAGTTGATACGTTTATTACCAGTTTCGCTTTTTGGGGTTTATCAAAATTTTGTAAATAAAGAGGTCGAAAGCGTTAAATGACGAAGTGAACTATGAAAATTCTTATTAAACGGAGCGAATAAGCATGAGCCTAAAAGTTGATCCAAAAGCGCGCGGCCTGATCTTCGACATCGACGGTACTTTGGCCGACACTATGCCGACTCATTATCGGTCTTGGCAGCAGGTAGCCGGGAAGTACGGTTTTGATTATCCGGAGTCATTGTTCTATAAGTTATCCGGAATGCCGACCGGTGATATCGTTTTATACATTAATGAGCATCAAGGGATGAATTTAAACCCGAAGGAAGTAATCAGGGCCAAGAACGAGGCGTATTTAGCACTGAATGGGGCGATTCAGGTAATCCGCCCGGTTTTTGAGATTGTCAAAGGGAACTATGGCAAATTGCCGATGGCTCTAGGTACCGGGGAATACCGGGATATAGCGTTGGTCAACATCAGGATAACCGGATTGGACCGATACTTTGATAAGATCGTGACCGCGGATGATGTAACCAAATCAAAACCGGACCCGGAGACTTTCTTAAAATGCGCCGAATTAATTAATGTCCCGCCGGAATTTTGCCAGGTATTTGAAGACGGAGGGGCCGGGTTGGAAGCCGCCCGAAGAGCGGGGATGATTGTTACGGATGTAAGGCCGTTTATCAGGGAGGATGTTTCAGCCTAAGTGCTTTTTGAAGATAAGTTTAAAGGGCGTATCGAGTACGCCCTTTTTTGCTAAATTTGGCTGGCTATTAGTCTCAAATCAGCCAAAGCCATTTCGGCCTCTCGTAGAATATGGTCGGCTAGAAGCGGCGGAATGATACTTAGTACTTTACAATCTTCCACCAACTGAAGAGCTGTTGCTTTGAAGTCGCGGATTTTTTCAGTGGCTTCGATTACTTCGTCATTAAACCGCTCCAAGCGAGGAATAAGAAATGGGTCAGGTAAATCGGCGCCGATTCCGGGAGGGACCTGCTCAAGAGTGACCGGCAAGAGCCATAAGTCGAAACTTTTCGGATTGACCATTGACTCCAAATCTCGCGCTTGGAGGCGCAAGGTTTCAAACCCTGCGGCGAAGTCCCTTGATTGGTCAACTAGAAACCGTTCCGAAGGATCCAGCAAATGGGCAACCAATCTAGCATGTTCACCCATAATCCGTAACCAGAAGATTTCTTCTTGAAGCATCGCTTCGGGGGTGGGGACTTCGATCCCGTTTTGAAGACGGATTAAGATATTCCGGAACCGAATGGCCT
>JBLNDC010000561.1:0-9170 GCA_050261255.1 Bacteroidota bacterium | reverse complement strand
CTGCGGGAGACTTTAGCACCTGTTCCTTGGCGAAGTTCAATTCTTGAGCCCGGCCGGATAAAACTAAACTATCGCTTTTGCCTACTGCGGCACTCTCTTTAAGTGCGCCTTTCTTTTTAAGGGAATTAATCCGTTCCAGCTGCAAAATATTTTGAACTTGCTTATTGGAGATGATCATCCTTTATCACCTACTTTCACATTGCTCAGCTTATCAGTTGTATATTGAACGTTACGCGTTTCACGTTCCGAGTTCCCTTTTAGAGTTCCGGTTGTTCCGCTTTAATGATAAAACTGTAGAAACCGCGGAACGTTGAACGCTGAACCAGGAACGATAATTCATCGCCTAATTTTTTCGCCGTAAAATATGTTCGAAGGTATGGACTTTTCCAGGTTGGAAACTTCTCGCTTGTTCCGAAACCGGTTTAACGGCTTTACTAAAATCGGCTTGCATTTCACGGACGCAAATTTCACAAAACCGGCCCGATTTAACTGGTTTACCGCATTTTTCACAAGTTAGTTCGTTATCGTCCGACATTCTAATATAATCCGCCTCAAGCCGCCCTTCTTTTAAAAATCTGGAGATAACCTTAAGTTCGATGCCGGTTGCCTCGCTAACCTCGGCGGTTGATGAATTCGGATTTTTAAAAAGATATTCGCGAATTTTTTCGAAATCTTCTTGCTCCTGCTGGAGACAATTATTGCAAACCGCGCTGCCCATATAATTATAAATTTTTCCGCAACGCTTACAATTTCTTACGTCCATTATCTGCCTCCCTATTATCTAGCCAAGTGGAATCGATTACTCCCACCGCTAAAGTCAGGACTTTGACCGTCAAGGCCCCGGCCCTTAATAACACTCTGGCCGCTTCCGAAGCGGTAGCTCCGGTGGTTAAAATATCGTCAACCAATAAAATCGAAGAGCCGGAAAGCCCTTCAGTGTTAACCACTCGAAAAGCGTTGGCAATATTGGAAAACCGGTTTTCCTTAGTTAACGAGTTTTGGGATTCGGTCAACTTGTCCCTAGTAATTATATCGTTTCTTACTTTGATCCCCAAATACCTTTGGAGCGGATTAGCCAACAATTCCGCCTGATTATAACCTCGTAGCTCTAATTTTTGACGATGGATCGGAATTGGAATAATTAAATCACTTTTTTGATACTCCCGATCGAGTTTTACCCATTCCACCAATAACATTCCAAGGGCTTCGCCCAAATCCGGGCGGTAACGATATTTAAGTTCACTTAAATATTCCCGTAAAGCTCCTTCGTATAATCCAACCGCCCTAGCCTTAGAGAAATAATAATGATCTTCGTTACATTGACGGCAAATACCAGCCTCCTCAACTTCTAAACGAAGGGGTCTTCCGCATTTACAGCAAATCGGAGGGGTAATCAGGCCGATTTTCTGGAAACAATTTTTACCGATGCCTTGCCGATAAGAAGGTTCCTGTCGGCATACCGGACATTCTTTAGCGACGGGATAAATTAGTTCGATTAGTCCGGCTCCAACCTGATAAAACCATTTCTTCACTTCTACATAATCCATCGACATCATTCCCAAAAATATTAATAAGACCCTGGACCTAAATTTAATTGTTAATCAAAAGGCATGAGGTAAAAGGCATGAGTGATGTGGGTTAATCCTTAGCCGCCCAATTTTATGAAAATAATGTTAAAACCAAAAAAAGCCTTTATTACTATCTCCTCCAATACAACCCAAAACTTTTGTTAAGGAACTATTCCCTATTACCTTTCCCCTCGCGCCTCACGCCTCTTGCCTATTCCTGATCCAAATACCCCAACCTATATCCTTCCTCATTCATTCTAACTATCCACTGATAACTGTCCCGCATCGCTTTGGTGATCCTTGCAGCGGTAAACAGTACCCGGGCCGGTTCGCCGATACGCCCCACCCGGCCTGCAATTTGCACCAAAGTCCGGCTATCGAAGACCATTTCGTTATCAGCCAGCAATACCAGCACCTCCAGGTTAGGAATGGTAATACCCCTTTCCAATACAGTGGAAGCGACTAAAAAATCCAGCGTCCCCTCTCTAAATTCCGCTTTAATTTTATCCCTGTTTCCAGCTTTGGAATGGATTAAGGCCCCACTAATCCCTTGAGTTTGGGCCCATTGGATTAAACCTTTACCAACCGCCTCAATCAATTTAATGGTGGGTAAAAAGATAAGTGCTTTCCGTTTATTTGCTTTTATATCTATTAAAAACTGCTTTACAAGGGGTGGCGGTTCCCATTTCGAGCCGGGAACCGTTGGAAAATGGAGATCCAATTTAATTAGTTCCGGCGCTATTAATGGTTTACGGTGCGGCCGGGCTGGAATTGTCACAAACGGCATTCTACCGGAATCAATCTCGGCAATGAGTACTTGATCGGGCGTCGCCGTCATAATTACCATTTTACCTTCGGGCTTGAGCGATCTCCGGACTGCAAAATGAAGCATCGCGCTTCCCTGATAAGGATAGGCATCTCCCTCATCCAAGATTATTAGGTCAAAATTCTGATAAAACCTTAAACATTGATGAGTGGTGGCGATAGTTAACGGAGTTTCTACAGTCCGATTCCCGCTACCACCATATAGGACGGTAACCGAAATCTCCGGAAAAGCCTTTTCAAAACGGGGTAGCAGTTCTTGAACCACGTCCTTTCTAGGTATCGCAATTAAAACCCTAGCTCCTTCACTTAAAGCTTTGGCGATAATCCCAAAGGAGACTTCTGTTTTACCCGCGCCGCATACCGCCCAGACTAAATACTCCCTCTCACCTTGCTCCCAAAAATGCTCTAATCCTTGGGAAGCCCTCAACTGAGGCGGTGTTAGTTGAAAGTTCAATACCGGTTCAATTACCTTTCCTAATTCCAGCCGTTCCGGGTTGGGGGCCGAGTACAGCGGTATGCAACTCTTAGCCAAACCCATGCTCTGGCAGTTTAAACAGGTTAAACAACGGGCGTTACCACAAAAGGTGCAATTATCCTCGTTTATTTGTCTAGTTGATCCACAACGCCTACAATAAGCTAACCCGATCCGATCGTATGAAACAGCGGCCTCTCTTTTGATCTTTCCTTGGCAATAAAAATATTGCATCCACTCTTCGGCATCCCAAGGCAGATTTAGGCCGGAACTTCTCAATAAATCCGGAATCTCCGTCAATAACAAACTTCTACCTCTAAAAAATGATGATTCTATCTGGGGAGAATCAAACCGGTCTCTCGTTAAATCAGTAACTGAAAATGAATCGCAACCAAAACGGATTCGGGGCGAAAATTCTTTAAGCAATAGCATGGCACGCTTCATGAATATTCTAGGGGTAATAGCTTTCGGTTCCTTAGAGAGTTGATCGAGTATCTTTTCCATAATCCATAATGGCTGCGGTGGTCGGAGGAGGTGGAATCCATCAAACCCTTTCGATTCGAGCCAACCGGCATCGATCCGTGGGTTGCTGGTCAAATCCAATTTAGACAAACCTGCGGGCCCTGTCGCCAAAAATAGAAAATATTGAGGAGAAAGCATTTTTCACCAGCTTCCGCCTAGCGCCGCCTCAATTCTTTGTCCTAATAATGAATGCCGTTCTTCGATCCGATTGTTCTTGACGGCGATAGCAATCGCTTTTTTAGTCCCGATAATTACCACCATCTTCTTGGCTCTCGTCACTGCGGTATAGAGCAGATTACGTTGGAGCATTAAAAAATGTTGGGTGGTAACCGGTATAATAACCACCGGATATTCATTCCCTTGGCTTTTATGGACTGAAATAGCGTAAGCCAATACCAATTGGTCCAACTCTTCAGTTTCATAGTCGATTAATCGTTCTCCGTCAACATCTTGGTAGACGACACTCAGGGAGCGGTCTTCAACGTCAATTTCACCGATCCTTCCAATATCACCGTTAAAGACCAGCCTCTGGTAGTCGTTTTTAATCTGCATTACCTTGTCTCCTACCCGGAAAACATTAGCGCCGACTTTCAATTCGACCTTGCCGGGTTGCGAAGGATTCAAGGCGGCCTGAAGATTAAGGTTGAGATTTTCCACGCCGGTTATGGTCCGGCGCATCGGGGATAAAACTTGAATATCTTCCAAAGGGTCACATTTTAAATACTTGGAAATTCTATTTTTAATCAGATCGGAGATTGTTTGGACGATTTGCTCCGGATCCTCCTTGGGGATGAAAAAGAAATCCTTAGCCGTAGAAAGGTAGGGAAATTCACCGCGGTTTATTTTATGCGCGTTGGAAACGATCAAACTCTCCTCAGCCTGGCGAAAAATGACGTCCAAACGGACCGTGGGAATACGTTGGGAACGAATCAAGTCGCGTAATACCGATCCCGGCCCGACCGACGGCAGCTGGTCCACATCCCCCACCATAATCAGTCTGGTCCCAAGGGTAATCGCTTTTAACAAATTATAAAAAAGCGGTAAGTCGACCATTGAAAATTCATCAATTATCAAAACCTCGGCCGCCAACGGTTCTTTTTCGTTATGTTGAAACCTGCCGCCGTTTTTAGACTCATTGCCGTACCCTAACAAGCGGTGAATGGTCTTGGCTTCCTGACCGGTGGTCTCCGCCAAACGTTTAGCCGCGCGACCGGTCGGCGCCGCCAGCAAGACCCGCATCTTAGCCCCGTAAAAAAGCTGGATAATAGCTTTAATGATCGTGGTTTTCCCTGTTCCTGGGCCACCGGTAATCACCATCATGCCGTATTTCAAGGAATTAATAACCGCTTCCTTCTGTTTGGGGGCAAGAGTAAGCCTATTTTTAGTGGAAAAATCTTGGAGCACAGTTTCAGGATTAACCGGAACTTGCCTTAGCTCGATGCTGAGTAACTCCTTGATTTTAGAGGCCGTTCCAACTTCGCTATAGTAAAACGGGGCTGAATAAAGAACTGTAATCCCAGAGAAGCTTTCCCTAAATATCTCTTTCTGCAGGATCAGTTCTTCAACTTCAGCTGCTAATTGAAGTTCATTGACGCCCAACTCTTGGCCCGCCCGATTTAAAAATTCCTTTTCAACGGCGTAAACATGCCCCTCGTTACTTACTTCGCTTAATAAATACCGGATTCCAGCACGAATCCGGTAAGGCGATTCCTTTTCAATTCCCAGTTTCCCGGCGATCTGGTCGGCAATTTTAAACCCGATTCCAAAAACGTCGTCGGCTAATTGATAAGGGTTTTCGGAAACCACATTGACGGCTTGGTCGCCGTAAACACGGTAAATCTTTAAGGCATAAGCGGGACTTATCCCGATCCCTTGCAAAAAAACCATAATCCGTTGGATGGAAGCATGTTCTTTCAAACTAGTAGCGATCTTTGAAGCCTTTTTAAGGCTAATCCCGGGGATCTCCGCCAACCGTTCGGGGGCGTTTTCAATGATGTCCAAGGATTCAAGACCGAATTTGTGAACGATCTTTTCGGCGGTGGCCTTGCCGATTCCTTTGATTAACCCCCCGGCCAGAAAGCGTTCAATCCCTATCAAAGTCTTTGGCGTCGGCCTCTCCCATTCCGCTACCTGAAATTGTTCCCCATAGTCCTTGTGCTTGACCCATTCTCCCTCGAGCGACAAGACTTCTCCCGGAAATAAAGACGGTAAGTTTCCGACTATGGTTACCGTTTTCCCGGAAGATGGCTTTAACTTGGCTACGGTATAATAATTATCTTGATTATAAAAGATGATTTGCTCGATTGTCCCTTCCAATTTAATCATTTGTTCCGCCACTCTCTGGCGATGGTTGGCAGAATCCGTTCCACCACCCAACCGGTGATCATCCCCGCCGGAATCGCCATTAGCAACAAACCCGGCAAGAGGATGTACAAAGCCGATAATCCAGGAAAAAGACCGGGAAGCATCGTTAAAACCAGCAACTGGCCTAAATTATGTCCAACAGCCCCAATGATGCTCAACCCAATTAGACTGAGCTTGTCCCCTAAAACCAGCCGGGTTATTTTCATTAAAAACAAGCTCAAGATGGCCCCGCTGAGACTTAGTGGGAAAACCGGAGTAGCCAAGATACCGGTTAAGGCCCCCAAAATCAAAATTCTAATAATTGAAAGCGTTAAGGCGGTTTTGAAGTTTTCCAGGAGTAAAATAATTAAAAACACAATATTCGCCAAACCGATTCTAGCTCCGGGGATTGGCAGAATAGTCCATGGCAAAAACAAGTTCTCCATAGCGTTTAAGACAATACCTAAAGCCATTAACGCGCTTAATAAGACAATTTTTTTAGTTGACATCGAGTTTTCCTTAAATATTGTCGAAAGGCTATTGACTACTAGCTACTGGCTATTGGCTCCTTCATCTCAAAATAAGTTTAAGCTTAAGAGCAATACCCACAAGCTAACAGCTTACAGCCGATGACTGTCATGTGTAATAAGCCAAGCTTTGCAGCTCCAGTGTCACGTCGGAAGTATGCAGTTTAACTCCGGCCGGGACTTTAATCGAGGCCGGCACAAAATTTAAGAATGATTTTACGCCGTTTTTAATACAGAGGTCTACTACTTCCTGGACATTAACCGCAGGAAAGGCCAAGATCATCAATTTAATTTGAAACTCAGCGATGCGTTTACCCAATTCCGCCATGGGGTAGACTTCGACTACAGCGATTTTACGACCGATCTTTTTTACATCGATGTCAAAGAGCGCTACGATCTGTAATGGACGGTGTACAGGACTTTTTTGATGATACCTTACCAAAGCGGCGCCCAGATTGCCTACACCAATTAAACCCACTCTAACTTCCTGGTTTAACTTTAAGATACGGCGAAATTCGCCACGGAGAGCGACTGTTTGATAACCTACTCCCTGTTTACCGAAGACCCCGAAATAAGAAAGATCTTTTCGAACCTGTCCGGCCGAAGTCCCGACCATTTGGGCCAATTGTTCCGACGAAATAATCGGCAACTCGTTATGATCGATAATTTCAAGAGCTCGTAAGTAAAGGGGCAGTCGTCTAATTACCACATCAGGCACCTTTCGTTCTCGCTCCATCGGCATCTCCTTTTTATAAAGTGTTTAAAATTGTTTTCGACATAACTAATTCCTTTTCCTCTTTCCAGTAAATAATTGTAAAATTGGTTTTATTTATTATTACTCTACCAACCAACTTTTCATTACAGTGGGCTAACGAAATAATAAACCTACTTATCCGAATATAAGCCATAACCATCCTGAAAATAATGATCTTGCTTCTCCGGGTGTTGTAATCTTTACCTGTTTATGTTTTGATTACTAATCTTCCAATATTTTTACTCACCGAAATTTGTATTCTTAATACCTTCCTTCTGCAGGAAAGCCCTTTTTTTACTTGAATAGATCCTATAATCATCTGCCGTTCACATACCTGTGGGAATTGCATAATTATCATAGTAAACTCTTTGGTCAAAATTTTTTAATGACTAGCCCAGTGTCTTTATCAATATATTGTGAGCTAAAGCTTAAATCATGAATTATGCAATTCCTTAACCTAATTAAAGGAGGGACTCAAATGCTCTGGCTGAATTTAATCTTCAAATTAATTAAAACGCTCCACTCCGGTGAGGAACCCCATCATATAGCGGCCGGTTTCGCCTTGGGTTCGATTATCGGTTTAGCTCCTTTTTTGACGCTACAGAATGTATTGGTGTTTATAGTCATACTAATCTTTAACGTAAGTATCCCAGCAGCCTTTTTCGGAATTTTTTGCTTCGGTTGTTTCGCTTACTTCTTTGACGCTCAATTTCATAACCTCGGTTATTATTTACTGGTACAGTTGGATGCTTTGAAGCCGCTCTGGACTTATCTTTATAATATACCCATCACTCCCTTGACCAAATTTTATAATACCGTAGTCCTGGGAAGTTTCGTAACTTCACTGGTCCTGCTTTTCCCGATATACTATGGATTTAAACAGATTGTAATATTCTATCAAACTAAACTAGCGGCTAGAGTAGATAAATTGAAAATAATGCAAATCATCAAGGGCAACAATCTCTATCAAATATATCAAAAGATAAAACTGCAGTAAATGAAGGTGATTATTATGAGAACTAAAGCTATTTTTATCATAATTGGATTTCTTTGCTTAATAAGTCTAACTGGGTTCTTTTGGGGCAATTCTATTATATCTTGGACACTGGAACAATCTATGCAAGCGATTATCGGCGCCAAAGTAGATATCAACGGATTTCATCTCAATCCCTTTAAAATGGCGGTCCAAATCGGCAGTATCCGGATGACTAATCCCGCCGATACTTGGAAAAACATCATCGATACCAAGAATATCCGCTTTAAGCTCGCCCCGGGGCCTTTATTCGAAGGCAAGACTGTAATCGATGAGCTAATAGTGGAAGACCTGACCTTCAACACCCCGCGCCAAACCGACGGGAAATTAAAAAAGTCGACGCTGCCCGGTCCCTTAGGAAAGGCCCAAGCCAAATTACAGCAAAGTATCGCTAAAATACCGATCCTTAAACCGGAGACAATCGCTAAAAATTTGAATACTGAAAAAATTACCGCTTCTTATCAATTTAACACCGACCTCTCCGCCGAGAGGATCAAATCGGAATTAACCACTTATCAAAATAAATGGGACGCTAATTTGAACGACCTCAAAAACGTAAAAATCAAACTACAAAGTTTGGATGATAATATCAGTCAAATTAAAAACTTGAATTCCAAAAACCTTTTAGAACTCAAAAAGCAATTTGATTTAATCAAAGAAACTCAAGAAGCGGCGAAGAAAATCCGGACTGAAATAAAATCAACCACTCAAGAGTTTAAAAAAGACAATCAAGCGCTGGAAGAAAGTATTAAAGGCTTGAAGCAAGAAGCGGAAGCCGATTACCAATCGTTGTTGGCCTTAGCTAAAGTCCCGGATATTGGGAGTATTAACTTTACCGAAGCCCTTTTGGGGGAGACCATTCTTAACGCCTCAACCACCTTTTTGAAGCTCGCCGATGAACTGCAAAATTCCCTCCCGGTCAAATTGGAGCAGGCTCCTAAGAAAGAACATACCCGGGGTGGACAGGAAATAATCTTTCCAGGACGCCAAACTTATCCCCGCTTCTTAATTAGGGTTCACTGAACGGTGAGTAATTTTCAAAAAAACGTCTAAATTATCGGTTCGAGTTTCCCAAAAAGTCTTTTAAACATCCAAAATTGCACCTTGAAAAAATTGAATAAAAGAA
>JBLNDC010000560.1:0-4562 GCA_050261255.1 Bacteroidota bacterium | reverse complement strand
CGGCAATACCTAAGATTTCACCTTTATAGAGTTTAAAATTAATATCAGCAAACTTGTTCCTTCTTGAGAGATTCTTTACTTCGAGGATAACTTCAGTTGATACCTTTAAATCCGAAGGGCGTGAAAGCTGTCTGGTCTCTCCGAACATCATTTCCACAATCTTTTTAGGAGTTGCTTCCTCGATCGTAATAGTTCCAACGTTGTGACCATCCCGGATTACGGTGACAAAATCAGCGATCATTGATATTTCATGGAGTTTATGAGTGATAAAAATTATAATCACACCGCGGGCTTTTAATTCCCGAACCACTTCAAAAAGGCTCTCAATCTCATTTTGCGCCAAGGCGGAAGTCGGTTCATCCAAGATCAGGACCGCCGGATCAAAAGACATGGCCTTGGCGATCTCCACCATTTGTTGTTGGCCGATCCCGAGACTCCCAACTTTTTTAACCACCGGAATATCGATATTGATGGATTTTAAAATCTCTTCCGCTTTTTGGTTGGTTTTTTCCCAATCAATAATGGAATTATGGAATCTCTTTTTGAAATAACGGCCTAGCAAGATATTCTCCGCCACCGATAAATCCCGTACCAGGCTCAACTCTTGATAAACGATGGCAATTCCAGAATTAAACGCATCCATCGGAGATTTGGGTTGAAGTGGTCTTCCGTTGATGAACATCTTGCCCCCGGTAGGTTGAATCGCCCCGGAGATGCATTTTACCAGCGTACTTTTTCCGGAACCGTTTTTACCAAGCAGCGCATAGACTTTTCCGCCGTTGAACACGGCGGAAAAGTCTTTTAAAGCAACGGTGCCCGGATAAACTTTAGTTAGGTTTTGGATTTCCAATTTAAAGTTATCCATTGAATTTACCTACTCCAATTAAATTATTTTAAAGCGGAATCAAGGGTGGCTTGCAGGTTTTTATCGGTGCGCGAAAACAATTTTCCGGGAACAACCACATTCTTCGTTACACTTTCGCCTTGTAACGCTTTGATAGCGAATTCAACGCTCATATAACCAATCTTATAGGGATCCTGACCGGTTACGGCTTGAAGAATATTATCTTTGGATAAAAGAAAATCTCCGGCTTGTTGATCGACATCGATCCCAAAGACCGCTATCTTTTTGCCCGCATTCTTGACAGCCAAAACAGAACCTTTGGTGCCGCCGTCATTGCAGCCATATATAATATCCAAATCAGGGTTGGCGGTAATCATGTCACCGGCTTTTTTGACCGCCATATCAACGGTCCAAGCCGACTGTTGGGCTACGACTTTAACCCGTTTATCCCCTTTGATCTGATCTAGGAAACCATTTTCACGGGCATCGCTGTCTGCAGGAAGCTGGGGTTTGTAATTCAGAGTAGCTACTTTAATTTCCTTTTTGTTTTTTAATTGGGTTTGAATATACTCAAAAGCCGCCCTGCCGGAAGTAGCTCCTAAGTCGGCATTGCTGGAAGCGATCGTCGAAACCGGGAAATCCGCATTAATACCGTTATTAAAGCATACGATCTTGATTCCTTTATCATTCGCTGCTTTTAATGCTGGAATGGAAGCGGCTTTGGGATCCAAAGTAGTGATACAAATGGCATCCACACCTCTTGCAGTATAGGTGTTAACCACTTCAACTTCTTTGGTAATTTGGTTGGCTGTATTGGAGGTAAGCAGGTCTACCCCGTATTTATCGGCGGCAGCCTTCATCCCCATTAAAACGGTCTTCATGAATTGGTCTTCTTGAAAAACAATACCGGCAATCGTATATTTTTTTGCCGCAAAAGCCGTGGTAAATATGGTGGCTAAGATAACCAATACTAACATCAAAATTAATAAACGTTTCATTTGAACCCTCCTGTTTTAATAATGATTTCGCCTTACTTTACTTCTCAACCAAATATCTTAAAACTTATTACTTTTTTCATCCCACCTCCTTAAAAAATTATTGAGCTTGGCTCTATGAACTTTAATAAGCAAGATTCATGCCAACCCTAATAAATGAAGTTAATTTTAGTTGATCAATCTGTAATAAAATTATTAAAAACAAAAAATGCACATAATTTGTGCATTTCTCTAGAGGACCTGCATTATATTTGTTCACATTTTATCACTTCGTTATTTTATCGAATTCGGTTCGCTCAAATTAAATCTCCGAATTTTCTCCCGTAAGGTATTGCGATGGATCCCCAAAAGTTCGGCGGCTTTTGATTGATTCCATTTAGTATCGCATAACACCTGATAAATATGGTCTTTTTCCCGATCGTCCAATTTATACTCAACCTCTTTTGAAAATTGGATTTGAGTGTTTTGTTTTCGAATCTCATCCGGCAAATGTTCGGGCAGTAATGTTTTTCCCTCTCCCAGGAGGACCGCTTTTTCTAAGACATTTTTCAATTCCCGGACATTGCCGGGCCATTGATATTTGACCAAAAAAGCCATCGTCTCCGGCGCCACCGCTTTAAAATCCTTCTGAAACATGAGATTCAACTCTTTGAGAAAATGACTCACCAAGGCCGGTATATCTTCAGTTCTTTCCCTTAAGGGAGCCATTTGAATCGGCACAACATTTAAACGGTAATATAGATCTTCCCGAAACCGTCTCGCCTCAACTTCTTGTTTTAAGTCTTTATTGGTAGCCGCCACAATCCGGACATCGGCGGTAAGCGTTTGTCTACCCCCCACCCGCTCAAATTCCTTCTCCTGGATGACCCGTAATAATTTGGCCTGCATATTTAGGCTGGTATCACCGATCTCGTCCAAAAACAAAGTGCCGCTTTCCGCTAGTTCGAAGCGCCCTGGTTTTGAGTTAACAGCGCCGGTAAACGCCCCTTTGTCATAACCGAATAATTCACTCTCCAGCAATGTTTCCGGTAATGCGGCGCAATTCAGCTTGATAAACGGCTTCTCCCGCCGTAGGCTATTATAATGAATCGCCTGGGCGACTAGTTCTTTGCCGGTCCCGCTCTCCCCGGTGATCAAAATAGTAACGTCGTAATTGGCCACTTTTCTGATTACTTCGTATACTGCCTGCATTTTAGGGCTGGAACCGACGATGTTTTTAAAAATAAATTTCTCCTTCAGCATCCGGCGTAACTCTTGGTTCTCTTCGGTAAGCTTCTTCATCTCTAAGGCTTTTTTAATTAACAACAGCATTTCTTCAAGGTCAAAAGGTTTGGTAATAAAATCATAGGCGCCTTGCTTAACGGCTTCCACAGCTAATTTAACCGTACCATAGGCAGTCATCATGATCACCGGCATCTCGGAATTAAAACCTCTTACCCGAGGCAAAAGCTCCAAACCGGTACAATCCGGCATTTTAAAATCAAGCAGCATCACATCAAAGGAGTCGCTAACTAAAATCGCTTCGGCTTCTTTACCGCTTGCTACAGCGACCACATTATATCCTTCTGCGACCAAAACAGCTTCTAATGTATCCCTCATTCCCGGGTCGTCATCAACCAGTAAAATTCGGTCATTCATCGCTGTTCCTTCTCCTTTTAGCGGTTTTGTTTGCTATAGATTCCTACCTGTACCGGGATAAAAGAGCGAACCGGTTTCCCCTCAAAGTATTCTTTTACAGTTTTAATGGCTAATCTCCCTATTGCTTCCGGATATTGAACCACATCACCATAAATCTTACCGTTTTCAATCGCCTTTCTACCCTCCGGAGTAGCGTCATAACCGATAACTTTGATTTTACCGGCCATATTGGCGGCGTCGATTGCCCGTACGGCGCCGAGCGCCGAATCATCATTAATGGCGAAAACTCCTTTTAAATCGGGCATCATTAACAGTAAATCCTCCATAATACTCATCGCCCGGGAACGCTGTCCCCAGGCCGGAATATCGGCGACAATTTGAATCCCGGTATATTTACGTAAATACTCCCTAAAACCGTTCACCCGGTCAATACAGGAAGTAATATTGGGATGGTTGATAATGACCACTTTCCCTTCGCCTTTTAAAGCTTTGACCATTAACTGACCCGCTTGGCGCCCGCCCTCGAAATTATCGGAAGCGATATGAGCGATGACTTTGCCTTTCCCGGATAAGTTGGCTATGTCAACTGTAAAAACCGGAATAGCGGCTTGATTCGCTTTGACGATCACCTCTCCAATCGCATGCGAATCACAAGCCGCGATAATCAAGGCATCAACTTTTTGACTAATTAACCGTTCAATTATTTCTACCTGTCGCTGGTGACTATATTCGCCATAACTAACTTGTGTTTTCAATCGATTTTTTTGGGCTTCATTAAGGAGGCCCGCCTCCAGCTCCCGGAAAAATTGATGTTCTCGTGTTAATAGCACTACACCAATCCTCTTGTTGGCGATTACGGTATAACCTCTCCCCGTTAAAAACAAAGTGCCGATGATTATCACGATCAATAATAGCGCCCAACCATACTTGTTATTCATTTCAGTCCCCCTTCTCTTAGAAGATAGGTTGAACTTGAATAGGATTAATTTGATAAATTCTCCATTTCTCCCCTTAATCCTTGTTCCGGATTGAGCGGCAATAAAATCGTGAAGATCGTGCCTTCTCCTACTTTACTCCGGACTCCG